>JANXXV010000095.1 GCA_025350445.1 Bryobacteraceae bacterium
TGATGGCGGTTGCGTCGTTGACCCGAGCCGACATTGCGGACCTGTATGAACTGCGGGAGGCGATTGAAGTATATGCCGTGGGGAAGGCGGCGCGGTTCGGGGTGGGCGGGGCGCATCTGGAGCGGTTGCGGGGTTTTCTGCGGGACTGCGAGGCGCTGGTGACGGACATTGAGCAGGGTGGGCAGGGCCGTTTGGACGAGGAGCAGATGCAGCGGTTTATCGACGCGGATTTAGGGTTTCATACACTGCTGCTGCATGCGGCAGCCAACCGGAGGATGCTGAAGCTGGTGTCTGAGACGCGGCTGCTGATCCAGATTTTTTCGATTCGCCGGGATGGACATAGCGCGGAGCAGTTACGGGCGATCAACCGGCAGCACGCGGCGATTCTGGAGGCGGTGGCCGTAGGGCGGGGCGAGGAAGCGAAGACCGTGTTGGGGGAGCATATCCGCGGCAGCGGGAAGGAGCGGATGGAACATTACGATCACTGGGAGAGGGAGCGCGTGCTGAAGGGACGGCAGGGGTAGGGTGAGACGAATTCGACACGCTCATTGAGCTTTCCCGACAGCATCTTCGTCCTGAAAAGGGCTTCGGTTCGTCGACACAACGACGAGCGCGGAGGCGCTGGTCGAATTGGCTAAAGTTGGATTTGGATTTGGGCGGACTTCGGAGGCAGGTCACTAACATCATGACTGCTCAGTCAAGCGAGGCGCGGATAGCTTGGATGCTGCCTGACCTCTATCGCTTACTTTATTGGAGTGCCGTACGGGATTAGCGGCTTCGTTTGCTCATCACCAATTGTGCGGAATATTTTCCAGCCGAGCGGACTTCTCTGCAGGTACATGATCTGAGTTTCATTGTGGTCCCGATAGACGTATTCAACCCGTACCTCGGCCTCAAGATCCGTGATTTTCCGCGCGCCGGACACGGCAACGCCCTTTATAGCGGCGTTGGAGTCCCGCAAATATCTCGCAAACCCGGGCTCTGGGGTTTCGGCCAGTGTTTGCCGAAGTGAAGCCTCCATTTGTCCGGTGAAAGCGGCAAGGTAGCCTTTTACATTGCCCTCTCTTGCAGCCGCCAACATGGCGTAGATTGCGTCCTGCGGTTCTTGGGTTGGCTCCGTGTTTCGAATGAACTGGAAACCTTTGAACTGCGGAAACCGCAGGTCCGTCTTCTTCACGAAAGCAATTCCCAGGGCAGCCAGAAGAATCACGATCGTCAGGGCCTGCGCTTTGCGGTTCGCCGTCATTTCGCCGGCGACTGCTCGCCCTTACGCACGATCGTCAAATCCAGATTGCCGTTCTTGTCTATAATCAGCTTCCTGATGCGCGGCAGAACCTGCTCCATGGTTTCCAGGTAGAGACGCTGGCCGGTCACTTGCGGCGCTTTTGCATATTCCGCCGCGATCTGGTTGAAGCGGGCAGCATCGCCGGCGGCCTCGTTTATCTTCTTTTGCTTATAGCCTTCGGCCTCCTGCAGCATCTGTTGTCCCTGGCCGCGTGCCTTCGGAATCAGGTCATTGGCATACCCTTCCGCGTCGCTGACGATGCGAGCCGTGTCGGCACGGGCGCTGGCAACGTCCCGAAAGGCTCCGGCGGCTTCGGGCGGCGGCGTCACGCTCTCGATGTTGATCGTCGAGAGCAGGACGCCCGAACGGTATTCGTTCAAGAGCTTTTGCGCCGCTGCCCGGCTTTCCTCCTGAATGGCTAGTTTCCCGGTGGTCAGCACCGAGTCCACGCTGCGGCGGGCGACGCGACGTGCCATCTCCGCTTCCACCACCGAGCCCACCAACTGCGCCGGATTCTCCGCCTGGAACAGATAGTCGGCCGGCACGCCCACCGAATATTGCACCACAACGCGCAGGTTGATAATGTTTTGGTCCCCCGTTAGGAATTGGGAGAGGCCCGCCGGCGGGCGTCCGAGCACGCCGTCCGGAAGCTCGCCTCCCACTCCCAGGCGCTGCAGTTGGCGTACCTTTAGTTTTGTGACCTGCTCTATCGGCCAAGGAAAAGCGTAATGCAGGCCTGGTAAGACCCGCGGGGCAAGCACCTTGCCGAACAGAGTTTCCACCGCTTGCTGGTCCGGCGCAACCAGGTACAGTCCGGAGAGCAGCCAGACCGATGCCACGAGCAAGTATACCCGTCTCCCGGTCCATCGCAACCGCTGCGCTGGTTCATGAATTTCCGCTTCGTTCATTTCGATCCGGATTCGCCTTTCATCAGCACCCGCAACAACTCTGAATCGGAACTAAGAATGGCAGTGGTCTTATCGTCCAGCACCTTCTTGTATGCCTCCAGGGTGCGGAGCAGCTTATAGAATGCCGGGTTTTTCGAATATGCCTGCCCGTAGATTCGGGTGGATTCGGCATCGCCTTGTCCCTTGATGTTCTCGGCCTGCTTGTAGGACAACGAGAGAATTTCTTCCTTTTGGCGGTCGGCATCGGCACGGATATTCAGCGCCTGCTCCTCACCCTCGGCCCGGTATTGCCGCGCAATGCGCTCACGCTCAGCCCGCATCCGCGCATACACGCTTTGCTTGTTCTGCTCCGGCAGATTCAAGCGCTTAATGCGCACGTCCACAACGTTGATTCCGTACTGTTCCAGCGCCGCGCGATCAGTCAAGGCCGTGAGGTCATCCAGCAATGCCGTGGTCCGGACCTTGTCCGGGCTCGTTCCCACGATGGCATCCAGATCATGATTGCCAAGCGCCGCTGAAAGACCCGACCAAATGATGTCATGTAAGCGCATTTCCGCCGCGGTGGCATCCCCCACCGTTTGCACGAATCGGCCTGGGTCCTGGATCTTCCAAACAACGTAGTTTTCGATGACAACATTCTTCTTGTCGCGCGTGAGAAATTCCGAAGGGCGCGGGTTGTAGATGCGCAGCCTGCGATCGAAGTAAATGCCCGACTGGAAGGGCCATTTCAAATTCAACCCCGCTTCGGTCACGGTCCGTACGGGCCGCCCGAATTGCGTAATCAGGACGAATTCGGTCTCGCGCACAGCGAAAAAAGTCAGATAGACGAGAATCAGTGCAACCGCGATTCCCACAGCCGGATAGTATTTTTGATATCGGTCCATCAACGGCGTCATGGACGGTTTCCTATAGCGGCCGCGCCCTGCGGGGTGACTTCGGCTCCCTCTTCCAGCAGCAACAAATGCCGGCGGTTTTTGGTGGCATCCACAATGAATTTCCTTTTTCCGGGCAGAACCTGCTCCATGGCTTCGAGATAAAGGCGCGTCCCGGTGGGACCGGGCGCGGTTCGAAAGGCCTGTTCCGCCTGGATGAAACGGCTGGCGTCTCCTTCAGCCCGGTTGGTACGGCCCGCCGTGTAAGCATTGGCATTTTGCACTTGCGCCTTGCCGTTGCCCCGCGCCAGCGCCACCTGTTCGTTTCGATAACCTTCGGCCTCGTTCACAATGCGGTTTTTCTCTTCGAAGGCAACCGAGACTTCCCGGAAGGCAGCAACCACTTCAGCCGACGGATGCACGTCTTCCAGTTTCACACGCAGCACGCGGATTCCCGCTTCGTATCGGTCCATGCGATGTTGCAGTTCGGTCATGGCTTTTTGCTCCATCGATTGCCGTCCGGTGGTCAGTACCTCGTCGAGCGGCGTAGTAAATGCGATTCCTTGGATGACCGACTCCGCTGCCTCGCGGATGGTTGCATCGCCATTCATCTGGCGGAACAAAAATGCATCGGGATGCTGAATGTCGTAGTGAACGGAGGCGTTAAGTTCGATCATGTTTTGATCTCCGGTGAGCATGAGCGACTCCTCGGGCCGGCTCTGGAGGCGACCGCTGCGGTGCTGAACGTTCCACTCATAAGCCGCGGGCTCGGCATCTGGAGCAGTGCGCGCGGAGTTAGAGCGGAAGCCGATCTCCACCACACGTACCCGGTGCGTCTGGATGCGCTTAAGCCGTTCGACGGGCCAGGGCAGTTTGTAGTGCGGTCCCGGCAGGCTGAACGGCGTCAACCTCTTGCCAAAGCGTTCGATGACGCCCACCTCTTCCGGCGGCACTATGTAGAATCCGCTGAGCAAAATGAAAGCGGCCGCCCCGATCGATGCAGGCTTCACGAATTCGCGCCGGCGGGCAACTACCGTCCGTACCAACCCGGCTGTCGGGAATTCGCGAAGTTGCTCCCATGCCGCGGGGAATGGAGATGCGGCTATCCACGCGGCAAGCCGCAATCGCCAGGGCGATGGGAACTCGCGTTCCACCCGCAGCAGCCGCAGCGAGTTCATCATCACGCAGAAGGACGCGATCTGATGAGTGAAGGCGGCTCCGATCGGTCCCATCTTTCCCGAGGCGCAGGCGAGCACCGCCAACACGTTTACCACTCCGGCAAAGAGGACAATATTCAGCCAGACGGTATGCATGGCTCGACGGCTGACCTCAAACAGGCGCGGCAGTCTTTCGAGCGAATGCGGCAGGTAGACCACGTCGGCTGCTTCGGCAGTGATGTCGCTCGCACCCGAAACCGCAATCCCGACACGGGAGGCAGCTAATCCCGGGGCGTCGTTGATGCCATCCCCTACCATGGCCACCACGCGTGCCTGCGCAGTGAGTTGCCTAACCCGTTCGAGCTTTTGTTCGGGCAGCAGTTCGGCCTCTACGTTGTGAATTCCCAGCTCCCGGGCAATGACTTCCGCCGCCCGCCGCCGGTCGCCGGTCAGCATCACCTGATAAGTAATTCCCATCTGCTGAAGCTGCTGCACCGCTTCGCGGGCGCCTTCGCGAACATGGTCTTTCAGCAGAATGGCGCCAACCAGCCTGTCGCCATCCGCTACGAGCACGGCGGTAGCTCCCAAGCCGTCGGCTTGTTGCTGCAGTAGATCCGTTCCATCAATGCCATGCTCCGCCAGAAAGGCCGCACTGCCGGCGCGGATCATCCGTCCACCAACGGTGCATTCCGCGCCACGTCCTGGGAGTACGCGAGCGTCTTCCGGCTCCGGTACCGCCAGATTCCGGCGCTGTGACTCTTCCACAATAATCCGCGCCAAGGCGTGATCCGAACCTCGTTCGGCCGCAGCGGCCAGAGCGAGCAAATCGTCTTCGCCGCTATCCAGCGCGATTATTTTCGAGACTTCAAAGCGGCCCTCGGTGACGGTGCCCGTCTTGTCGAACACCACGGTATCCACCAGCGCGGCATTTTGCAGGACGGAACCGCCTCTCACCAGAATTCCGCGGCGGGCGAGACCTCCGATGGCCGCCACCATCGCGGTGGGAGTAGCCAGAATCAAAGCACACGGGCAAGCCACGATCAGTACGGCGACAGTCCGCAGCCAGTTTCCCGTGAAATAGAACGTAAGCGCGGCGGCCAACAGCAGCGCTGGCAGAAAATATTTGGCGTAGCGGTCCGCCAGGCGCTCCACCGGAGCCCGCTGTTTTTTGGCTTCCTGAACCAGTTGAACGACGCGGGCCAGCGTGGTCTCCGCACCCGCCCGGCTCACCAGAATGCGCAACATCGCATTGCCATTGAGAGTGCCTGAGAAAACCTCGTCACCCGGCCCTTTATCGTGAGGAAGAGGTTCTCCGGTGATGGAGCTTTCATCAATGCTCGACAAGCCTTGTTCGATGATGCCGTCGGCTGCAATTCGTTCGCCAGCCCGCACCAGAATCTGATCGCCGGCGGCAAGCGCCGCTGCGTCCACATCCTCCTCGTGTCCGTCCCTCAGGACATGAGCGATCCTCGGCAATTGAGCCACAAAACGCTCGATCGCCGCCTCGGTTCTCCCGGCGGCGTAGGCCTCAAGAGTCTCGCCTACCATGACGATGAACATGGCTTCCGCCGCCGCTAGATTTTCGCCCACCGCCAGCGCCGCGATCACAGCCACGCAGAGAGCAAGGTCCGCCGAAATGGTTTTCTCGAGCAGCGCGGAGATCGAGTTATAGAAGGTCTTATACCCGGCCAGCAAGGTGATGACGATTGCTGTGTCGAGCCCCAGAAAGCTATTGAACACTCCTGTGAGGTTCAAGAGGAGCATCAGGCCAACGACGGCCGGGAACCAATATTCCGAAAGCAGCGACTTCCGATCCACAAGCATATATATCCCGGCGGGCGTGGCTTAGTGCTGTATCACCGCCCACGTCCCTGATCCCCTAGCGGTTTATGCGAACTCTCTTTTTCCCGGCGCGTCCGTCAGATCGGTGCAAATTGAAAAACCCGCTCAATGTTGTACCGCTATTAAGGTTCCAGGCTGCGTGGACATGCCGTTGTAGGTGGCGGTAATCGGCTGGTCGCCGTCGGCGAGCGACTGCGGCACAACCACGTTGAACTGAAACTGTCCCAGAGCCACGAGCCCCGCAAACAGCACGGTCGAGGCGACGCCTCCGATTTTGATCGCCGGCAGAGGCGACAGGGTGCCCGACTGTGAAATCGCTCCACTGATCACCGCGGGTGAGACCGGTCCGAATCCATTGGCGAAGAGCACTATCGTTTCGCCGGGTTTCGCGGGCGTAGTCAGGCCCGGATACAAACTTGCCGGCCCGAGAAAGGTCCCGTTGGCGTGTTCCGCCGTGACATGGGGTCCGCCGTTAAAGACGAAGAAGGAGGGAGCGATTCCCTGCGACTGGACCGTGACCGGAGCGCTCTGGACGCCCCCGCTGGTCAATTGAACCTGAACTGGACCTTGCATCGCGTCGGGTGGAGTGAGGATATTTACCTGCACCGGGCTGATGTAGTACACGAAGGCCGGTTTTCCATTCACCGTAGCGCTCACCCCGTCCAACTGATCGGGCACCCTGTTTGAGAAGAAATCCGAGGCCTGCCAGATGTGTACATCGCCTGCCGGCGCCAGATTAGTGCCTTTCACTTCAACCCACGTGTTCGGCGCAATCACGGGGACATCCCCTTCGGCATTGGCCACCAGCATAATAACGGGTGCGGGCGTAGAAGCAGCCGAGGCGATTGCCGAATAGGCCTGCGCCACCTTCGCGCCGGACGCGGTCAATTGAAAGCTGCCGCCCGATGGCGCCAGCAGATTAGTGCTATCGGAGTAGACAAGCACGATCGCGTGAGTCTTTGCGTAAGATGCGATGTTCGTGTGATACGGCTCGCTGTCGTTACAGCCGCCCCACTCCGCGAATGCGATGGCATGGCCGTGTTGCTGGGCGTAGCTCACCAGCGGGTCGAGGTTCTGCGGAAACTTTGCGTAACGCGGCGAGGCGGGCTCGGTGCAAGTCCCGGTGGATGCATTGTAAACGTGGAAATTCCATACGATATTGGACCAGGCGAGATCCGGCAGTGTTCCGGCGGTGATCGATTCAAAGGCCGTGCCGGTATCTTCCACGAAGATAAGCGACTGCGGGCTGTAGCTGCGAATCGCGGCGATCAGCTCGTTCTGATTGTTGCTCCATGTGTCGCCATCAATGCCGCGCATATCCTCCCACGTGTCGTAGAGTACGGCTTGATCGCCAGCGTATTTCTTCGCGAACCCAGCCCAAAACGTAAATGCCGTGTCGAGGTAAATGCCGGTGGTATCCTGCGCCGGGCAGACCGAGGCGTTGGCGGCGCAGTTCAAATCGCCTTGGTTTGGCGCCGGGCAATTCTTCCCGTCAGCGGCACAGGGAACGTCCGGGAACTGACCTGCCTTCAGAATCAGGGCATAGTTGCCGTACTTCTTGACTCTTTGAATGAGCAGGTCGATATAGTCCTGGTATTTCAAGTTTGCGATCGGCACCGGAACGTTGGCGTTCCACCAGGCGGCGTTGACGAAGATGCGCACCAGATTGATCGGGAGCAACTGATTTTGCGCCGCGTATTCCTGGTCAGTGGCGGTCGCATCGGCATTTCCCGATCCGGTGCCGCTGCGATTGAGTCCGCGCAGTAGGACGACTTTACCCGAGTCGTCGAGAATGCTGCCACCAGGCGAGAGGTGCAGGGGGCGGAAGGAAGGCGTCTGGGCCTGCATGAGGACGCCTGGGACGAGTGCGGGGACGAATGCAAGGACGAGTGCAAGCTTCATTGCAGCGTCACCCACATCGGACTTACCCAAACGATCTGCCCGTCCGTCTGCGTGCCGCGGACGTAGTAGTAGCTGGTCTTGCCTTTCTGGGCGGAGGCGTCCTGAAAAGTGAATGACAACACGCGGTCTCCGCTGGTGGAATACACCACGGTGTTGTCTTTCAAAAGCACCACGTTGTCGAACGCGTTCGTGCCCCAGAGCTTCACTGTAAATACCGGAGCGCTGCTGGTGGTGAATGATTCGCCCATATAGTGGCCGCCGCTGCGGAAATCCGCGAGAATATTATCCGTGGAGCCGTACATGCGGCGCTTGCGCATGGCATCCATAATGCCCGCCCGCGTTGGCTCAGTCACCCAAAGGTTGGTGAAGGAAATGTGAGTCGAAACGTGGTCGCTTGAGGCCTCGAATCCCAGTTGGACTCCCTTCGCGAGAGCGTTCGAGACGTAGCCGGCGGCTTCGTATCCGGAGATGGAATCCGTGGGCGTGTTGGAGCGCGGCGCACCCGGCATCTCGTAGTCCTGCCGATCGCCCTGATAGATTTCGACGAATGGTTCCACTTGCGGGTCGCTGTTTCGCCAGTCCGTTCCCTGGTCGGTTGCGCTTGTGTGCGGAGCGGAAAGGCCCCCAAAGAAGTGGAGATAGGCATACAGCATTGTGGTGTCGGGCGCCGGTGTTGGCGCGGAATTCGGTGACGTTACCGGAAGCCTGGGCAGCGGCCTGATGCCCCGCTTGTCGAAAACGACGTTGCGGTGTCCTTCGGGATAACCAACGCTGCGTTCGTAATAGTACATCGGGATGAACTTGGAGCCCAGCAAGTAGGCATCTGAATATTTCTGCGTCAGCCACCACGTGTATTCCCGTGCGTCGCCATTGTCGTGATCGCAACAACCCACCCATCCGAGCGAGGCAGCATCGATGAAATACCGGTAGCTGTCGATCAGTGGGCCGTCGCGGGCTCCGTCGAAGGAAATCTCAGTGTGCCGGTGGAAATCGCCGCGCACCAACTGTAGCCGCTGCCCGCTCACTGAGGGCCGGTAACTGCGGTTCAATGAGGCCGCCGAGGCTTCAGCGGCAGCCGATGGATCCGGGGCGTCCGGAATCACCTGTCCGATCTTTTGCAATTGCGGGGACTGCTGCGTGCGGACGACCGGCAACTCAGAAGCGAAAATGTCCGAGCTTACTCCGTCCGCCTGTGGCGTCCCATTTGGGGCCGGGCTCAGCCGGTGGTCGGACGTATGCGCAATCAATAATTGCCCTGGCCCGAGCGCCGCCATGGAAGGCCGATTGTCCCCTACGGAGTCGGTAAATCCGAGCACTCCCGGCCCGTGCCATTTATTTCCGTCGAAGTAAATCAATGAGCTCACCCAAATCGAGCCGACGGAAAGACCACCCGTGGCATGGCTGGAGGAAAGCCCGTTTCCAGCCTGCTGGCGAAATGCGAGGTAAACAGTGCCGTCGGGATCCGTTGCTATACGCGGGAAGGTGTTTCTAGGCCCAGCCGGAGGTCCGATCCCCGAATTCTTCGCGCGTTTCTGCACCAGCGCCGGGTCTGGCATCGTGGGGAAAGGTCCCCGCGTTGTGGGCAGGAAAAGTTCGTTCGCCGGTGTGCCGGGCAGCGCATTCGCGACATCGTCGGTGGTGGAGTACAGATCGTTCCCGATCAAACAGCGGACCTGGATCGTGTGAGCGGAATAAAGGGGAAGGCCGGTGGTGTCAAGGGCTCCAAAATCCTTGCCCCAACTCGAGCCGGCAAACTCGTACGCAATCCATAGACGGTTCTGCTGGTCGTAGGCCAGAGAGCTGCGAGCCTCAAAATTAGCGCTGGCGGCGACCGCGATGGGCGTATCCATGCCCACGTGATCGGTGAATTGCACGCGGCGCAGGTATACGTCGTAGTCGCCCTTGTCGTAAGTATCCCATGAAATTGCGACTTCGCCGTTTGCAGCCGCCGCGATCGCCGGATCCCAATCGCTCGCGGGCGAGGTGGAAACGATGGTCTCCGGCCAGAATGCGTCACCATTCTGCACGGAGGTCAGAATCTCAAGATTGCCGTTTCGGAATCCTTGCCACGCAACCCAAACCCGGCCCGCCGCATCGGTGGTGGCCACCGGAAACAGATCCGTACCCGGATCGCTGGTCAGCCGGATTTCCCCGGACATACTGCCGTCCGCGCCCGCGTTTCGGGCGTACAGATCGAAGTTGCCGGAGCGTTGCGCCGAGTAAATCACCCACGCGCGCCCTTGGCTGTCAATCGCAACAGCGGTGCGCATGATGTCCTGACCGGTGGTTGTTACCGCAAATGGTCCTGTCCAAACGCGCTGGGACACGGAATAGTGCATAAGGAGAACCTGATCGCCGCCGGCCGCGCGGGCCAGAAACGAAAAGTCGGTGATGGCCTTCTGGGTTCCGGTAGCCACCGCAAGGGAGCGGTCGCCGTGAACGAATTCGGTGTAGGCGAGGTAGACGTCGTCGCCGGATTTTGCCATCGACGGGAAATCCTCTTCCTCGGCGGATGAAGTTAGCTGAAATTGGGCGCCGGTTTGCGCGACAAGCACGCGACCGTTCAGAAACGGCTTGCTCGAGCCAAACGATATTTCCGACGAAGAAAAGTTGAAATTGCCTTGCGCGGTGGTGATGTCGATAGTAACGGGTGCCGCGGACCCGGAGATCTTGACGATAATCCCGTTTTCCTGAACCGGCCCCGGGGGATTCAATGACGGCGTGCCGCGGGTGTTCAACTTCCAGGAGGAAGTACCGGAAATCGAATCGGTTGCGCTGAATCGCCAACCGCGTAGGATCTCGACGGCCGCTCCCGTTACCGTGATCGAACCATCCCAAGCCGTATTTGACTTCTCTCCAATCCCGAGAATCACCAGATAGGATCGCGCCGGCGGTACCGTCGAGACGGCGGCGTGAAGGGAAACCGCGGGATATAGCAAGCGTTTACCGGCTAAGGCCGCCAGACCGGCAAGCAACAGCAGAGTAACGACTGCGTATCGAAACCGCATATTGACGAAACACCTTCTGTTCACCCAAGTTGCTGCATTTGGATCACAGTTGCATCTTTAATTTGCCGGTAGCGCTTCCGGCAGTGACTTGGCAGAATTATATTCGCGTTACGACTAAAACTCAAGCTCTCATTTCGGTCACCAACTTAAATGACTTGACACGGTGCATTCCGGGCTCTGTTGCATTCGTTTCAGACCCGCCGTTAACCCGGTGCTTCCGGAGACGGAGCAGCCCACACTGTTCCAAAGATAAGAAATTCGTGCTGACAGCGCGCGCTTGTGGCGGGCGAGTTACGGGCAACCCATTCCCGGCGAGTTTAGAAAATGTATAGTTTGTCAGCGCCTCCGGCCGCAGCGTCCACAAAAAGGCTGCCAAGGAACTTATATGATCACGCAACCTGGAACCACGCTGGACATCGGGTTCGAATCAACTCCAGTCAAATTTTCGGCTTACTTGCCGTCGGCGGGGCTCCTCCATCTTATCGCCGTCGTACCGCCCCGTTCCTTAGCTTCCATGAGCTTCCCAAAGCTTCGCCGCTGGACAGGCCAGGTTATCGGTGTTCATCGGCGTTATCCCCCGGCGAACATTATTAGCCGCCGATTCACGCCGATCAACGCGGATTCCAAATAGGCCGCACGATTCGGCCCGGTTATCGAATTCAGGGACTTTCCTCCAACTGCGCCGCAAAAGTCCGATGGTTCCGCGCTCCGATAGTAAATGGGCTACTGTGGGTTGTGTTCTCCGCGCGTTGTCCCCATTGCAGATCTGTCGAGTTCAGAAGTGTTGGCGCGCGAAATATTTTCGAAAATGCGCTTCGCTGGATACTTCTTCCCTTCCGTTGTTCACTGTGCGGCAGGCATTGCCTGTTGTTTCGATGGCTTGCTCGCGGTGACGGAACTGCCTGACAACGATCCCGTCGCATTCTCCAGCGAAGTACCGCGCCGCGCGGCTGGCCGCATTCCCGCGCCGCGTACGGTCGAAAAACGTTCAAGCTGAACTGTAAACAGCCCCCGCCGGTAAGTTAAAGTGAGGGTCAATGAAAGCGCTGCTGCTATTCATCGCCGCCATCAGCGTGGCCGCACAGGAAGTCTCCGTGGAAGATGCTATGCGCATGGTGGCTGCCGGGCGGCTGCCAGAGGCGGAGACCGCGTTGCGCGCACTGGCGGCGAAAGAGCCGCGTGACGCGGACCTCCGCTACAGACTTGGTCTGGTGTTGGTGAAACAGAATAGGCTCGACGACGCGGCGAAGGTTCTGGTAGAGGCCACACGCATCGATCCCACTTTTGGTTTCGCATGGCTTGCGCTCGGCGAAATTAGTTTTCGGCAAGGGGATAAGGTTGCAGCGATGGCGCATGCCAAGCGGGCCGAAGAGCGGGCGGGGAAGTCCGTGATGGCATGGAAGGCCCTGGCTGCCCTGGAAGAACGCATCGGAGACGCAGTTGGGCAAGCCCGCGCTTTAGAAGTTCTGGTCCGTCTGGCCCCGCAGGATCGCGATGCCTGTGTTCGTTTGGCAAATCTGCTGCTTGAGCACCGCAACGCCGGCGCCGCCCGGAGCGCGGCCGATAGCGGCCTGCGCGTATTTCCGAACGATTCCGAATTATTACGCCTACGCGGTTTAGCCTGGTACGGAATGGGGCGCAAAGACGAAGCGATGGATTCCTTTCTAGCCGCCATGGATGCGGCGCCGGCGGACGAGACAGTGCATGCATCGGTTGAGACGTTGCTGCCGGATGCGGGGGACAAGCTGCCGCAAGTACGCGAAAGGCTGCTCCGGTTCGCCGCACAACGGCCCGACAGCCCGCTGGGACCTTTTCTGCTGGCGCTGGTTTCAGCGCCGGCCTCCGCGGAAGATCAAGAGACACTACTTCGGCGCGCCATCGCGATAGATCCCAATTTCTGGCCCGCGTATTTCGATCTGCAGCGGATCTTGCGCAGGCAGGGGAAGAGGCAGGAAGCAATCGAGGCGCTTGAAACCACACTGCGGCTGAATGCGAACCATGAGGCATCTCACTTCGCGCTGGCCCAGCTTTACCTGGAAGCGGGCGACCGGGAAAAGGCACGCCAGCACCGCGCGGAACATCACCGGCTGCGCGCGGCCGCGGCTTCCGAAGAGCAAAAGCGTTCCGCCGAAGCTCCGCGATTCGCAGTTAAGATTCAGTGAGCGTACCGAATTCGCGCCGTGATACCGCTGCCTTCCCGAACTTGAATCTCCTGGTTCGCGGCCACGTTGGTGAGCGCCTCGGTGCGCCCGTTGGGCCATAGAATCTCCACACGGTCCGCTTGCAGCGCTTTCCCCAGTCCGAAGTGCTGCCGAAAATCGGACTGGGAAAGAAAGCTGGAGCCGCTGGTCACAATTGCCAACTGTTTGGAAGTCCCCGCGGCAACCACGATCTTTGCCCCAATAGCGCTCCGATTAGACTCCGTTCCCGCAAGCCGGATCAGAATGGAATTTCCCTTTTCCGCAAAATTCTTGAGGACGGTTGGCGCGGCGTTCATATTGACGATAACGATCTCCGGCGCGCCGTCGCCATCGAGATCTCCGATAGCAAGGCCACGGGACGACCGCGCCGCCGACAGCGCCTTGCCGGACTGTTTCGTGACATCCCGGAAAGCACCGTTGCCAAGGTTCCAGTAGAGCAAGCGGGGCATCTCGAAAGGTTCCGATTTCGCCGCCCGCTTGAGTTCCGGGTAAATGTGCCCGCTCGCGATAATGAGGTCCTTATTGCCGTCCTGATCGACGTCGATGAACTGCGCACCCCAAGCCACGTATTTCGTGTTTACTCCAAGGCCGGCGGCAACGGTTTCATCGGAAAAGAACAGCTCTCCCAGATTGCGGTAAAGCGATGTCGTCATCTCATCGATGAAATTGGTTCGAAGTATATCGATCCTGCCGTCGTTGTCGTAGTCGGCGGCCGCGACTCCCATTCCGCCCTGCTCCTCACCGTTGTCGCCGTAGGCTACGCCGGCGGGAACAGCGACGTCGGTGAACGTGCCATCGCGATTGTTGCGGTAGAGAATGCTGGGGGTAGAATCGCACGCAACGTAGATATCCGGCCAGCCGTCGCCGTCGAAGTCCGCGGAAGTCACGCCAAGCCCGTAATGATTCCCCGCGAGACGAATCCCCGCGGCGGCCGAGACGTCCCGAAACTTGCCGTTGCCTTCGTTGTGGAACAAGTGATTGACGCCGCTAGGAAAGCCGCGGGGCCCGCAGAAGACATCCAGCCCCAGCCAGTGGCAAAGATCGATACCGGCGGTCCTCCGTAATTGCGCCGGGGGGAATGCGACGTAGTTCGATACGAAGATATCCAGCAGTCCGTCGCGGTCGTAGTCGAGGAAGGTGCAACCGGTATTGAATAGATCGGGAGTCGCCGGAAACGGCAACGGATGAAAGTGTCCTTTGTCGTTTTTCAGCAGCAGATTGTCGCCATAGCGTGTGATTAGCAAATCCGTGAAGCCGTCGTTATCGATATCTCCCGCGCACACGCCTTGCGCCCAACCGCTGGTTGTCAGTCCGGATTCGCGAGTGGCATCTTTGAACTTTCCTTTGCCCAGGTTCCGGTACAAAACGCTCGCCCGGGAAGTGCCGTCCAAGCGCGCGCCGTTCACCAGCAAGACATCCAATTTGCCGTCGTTGTCGTAATCGACTAACGCTACGCCATTACCCGTCATTTCCAGAATGTGCTTTCGGGTGAGTTCGCCCCCATAGAAATTCGCGGCGGTGATCCCAAAATCGTTCGCTACATCTCTCAGATCTATGGTCGGCGCCAGGATCGCATTCGACGCCTTTGCCGATGGCCGCGGCCGAGCCTTCGTGGAACTTCCCATTCCTTGTTGAGCCAATACAGGTAAGGCAAATAAGAAAAGGAGCCCGAGGCAATGCACCTTTGAAGCCTAACTGAACGGTCCGGCAGGGTCAATAAATCCGGGCGGGATTCGCCGGCGCGACTCTGATATATCTGAGATGTCAGGCATTGACAACACCCGTAAATCATGCTTTACTAAACCCACTTCGGCTTCAAAATCTGACAGCTTAGCGGGGTGGTGCATGCGGCGTGTTTGTCTCCAGATTGTAACTCTTGCCTGTTTTTTCCTTACTGGTTCCCTGGCATTCGCGCAGGTGACCGGTTCCGTTGATGGGGTGATCAAAGATTCGTCGGGATCGGCGGTTCCCAACGCTTCCATTTCCATGGTCAGTGAAGAGACTGACGCGCAATTGCAAACCACGTCGGACCAAACCGGCGCGTACCAGTTTCCACTGATTCGGGCGGGCAGATACCGGATGACCGTGGAAGCTCCGGGTTTTCAACGAATGATTCGGCCCGATGTAACCGTGAATACGGCCCAGCAGATCCGGTTGGATATAAATCTTCAGGTTGGTGCGGTTAGCGAAACGGTTACCGTCTCGGCCGAAACGCCGCTGCTGCAGAGCGAACGGGCGACAGTAGGCCAGGTTATTGAGCAGCGGACGATTCAATCCATTCCGCTTGCCACTCGAAATTTCACCCAGATTCTGGGAACGTCCGCCGGCGTGGTGGGTTCCATTTTCAACGCCGACAACCCGGGGACCGGCAGCGACAGTGTGAGCGTGAATGGCGCACGGCGGGGCAGCAACAATCTTCTGGTAGACGGATTGCCTACTGTGAATCAATTGAACAACGCCCCCGACGGGGACGGCACGCCGAGTATTGAGTTCCTGGGCGAATTGAAAGTTCTGACAAGCCTCTATAGTTCGGAATACGGGCGCAATTCCGGGTCGGTCATCAACGTTACCACGCGCAGCGGTTCGAATGCGTTTCACGGGGCCACTTACGAGTACCTGAGAAATACAGATCTAAATGCCCGCCGATTCTTCGATCCAAGGCGCGGCCAGAATATCCAGAACCAGTTCGGCGCAAATATTGGCGGGCCCGTTATTCGCGATCACACATTTTTCTTCTTCGGTTGGGAGAGTTCGCGGCAGTCGAATGCGAATTCGAGCAACGCCTCTTTGAACACGATCGTGCCTACCGCAAATCAGCGGCAGGGCATCTTTTCTAAAACAATTAACGACCCAACCACAGGGCTGCCATTTCCAAATAACACGATTCCCGCTGCGCGGCTGAACCCGGTGTCGCTCAAGATTCAGGAGACGTTCTTCCCGCTGCCGAATTTCTCCAGCGGCGCCAATAATTTCTTCGCCGCCGCGCCCGTCACTACAGTTTTGGACCAATTTACCACCAGAATCGATCACCGCTTCAATGACAAGAACACCCTCTTCGGGCGCTGGTTCCGGAGTCACGAGGTCGACACCGTGCCTTTCGGACAAGGGTTGCCAGGATTTGGAAACAGCTCCAACCGAACGAAGAATGCGTTGGGTGGAACGGACACTCACGTCTTTTCCGGAACTACGATTCTTGAAACCAAGTTTGGCTACGACATGACCGATCAGTTCTTCGGATTCGCCAATGCCAGCGATCCGGCGTCGGTCGGGTTGAAGCCGATTCCCGGCGTGACCGAGGTTGCGGGAATGCCCCGCATCAACATCGCCAACTATCTCAGCAATGGTTTCGGAAACATGAACGACTGGCACGATAACATTCATACCTTCACCAGCGGCGCCACCCTTACCTACTTGCGCGGAAAACACTCCATGAAATTCGGCGGAGAGTGGCGGCTGGCTTATATGACTCCGCAGAACTCACAATCGGCCCGCGGCGTGTTTAGCTTCAATGGCGTGGCGACCGGGGACGAATACGCGGACTTCCTGCTCGACATTCCGCGCACCAAGCTGTTTGGCGCAGGCCCGGGCCAAATGGCAATGAAGGCACACTATATGGGCGGCTTCGCCAGCGATTCATGGAAGGTGACGCAAAGCCTCACCGTCGAGTTGGGCCTGCGCTACGAAGCGGCGTTCCAACCCGCTGCCTACAACCTGCAGATGGTCAACTTCTGGCCGCAAAACTACAAGGGCGTGGGCACGCTGGAAGGTTCCGGATTGGTACAGGGCGGCGTAAATGGAGTCCCTGCGAGCACGGTATTCGGCGACTGGAACAATTTCATGCCACGGTTAGGGGTCGCGTGGCGCGCGACCGACAAGTGGGTAGTCCGCGCCGGTGCGGGTCTCTACTTCGATGAACGGACGGGCCAGATTACCCAGGGATTGTTCGCAAATCCACCCACCTTCCTGGCAAACACGTTGGACTGCGCGGTTGCCGGTCAGGGCTGTACTCTCAAGCAGCCGGATAACTGGGCGTTCGTCGATCCGGGGTACGATCCGAAAAAGATCGCGTTCCCAACCAAGCCTACGGACCAATTGCAGTATTCCGCCGTCAATCCGCACACATTGAACGACAACGCCTGGCAATGGAACTTCACGATTCAGCGCCAGTTGCCGATGAACATCCTCATTGAGACCGCCTACATCGGGACCAAGGGCACGCACCTGAACATGAAGACGACGAACATCAATCCGTTGATCCCGCAATCGGATGGCAGCCTGGTTCGCCGGTTTCCCGGCTTTGGCAACATTGCCGGATCGGAGCAGTACGGGAATTCGACGTACCACTCCTTCCAGTTGACAGCGAAGCGGCGGTGGGCCCTTTCCACTGTGCAGGCCGTCTACACCAAGGCAAAGACTTTGACCAGCGGCGATGAAAGTTCCAGGTTTAACACCGGACCATTTCCAACGCCATGGAACGACTACACGCGCGGTAAAGGCCCCGCTAACTTCGATCGTCCGCAACGCATGGTAGTGAACTTCACGCAAGACTTGCCGAACAAGTTTACTCATGGATTCGCAAAGGCAGCGCTGAACAACTGGTCGATGAACGGATACTTCATCATCCAGTCGGGCATTCCTTTGAGCGTGGTGAACCGCGATAGCGGAGCCGGCCTGGGTGGAACCGAAACCGACGTAACCGGCAATTTCGTATCTAACGTCGCCTCCGGTGTGTCTCTAATCCACCCATCGGGAACTACCAAGGAAAATCTGCAAAGCTACATCAATAAGGCGGCATGGTCCAAGGCGCCCGCCGGAACCTACGGAAACTCCGGACGCGGCATGTTCCGTGGACCCGGCCAGTGGAACACCGATTTCTCTGTGTTTAAGGACTTCAAGATTCGCGAACGCATGAATCTGCAATTCCGGTCGGAGTTCTTCAACATCATGAATCACGCGAATTTCGCGCTGGGCAGTGACACAAACGGAAAGCTGAGTCTCGATTCGGCCAGCTTCGGACAGATCACCAACACGTCGGTGAATGCCAGACTGATCCAGTTCGCGTTGCGGCTGGGTTTCTAAAGTAGCTAGAGCCCGTAACATGACGTTGTTCGTCAATTTTGCCCGTCAATATGGGCAGGGGTTCGGGGGCTCATCGTGCCGTTCCGCCGCTGCCCAATTGGCGTGCCCGGCTTTATCGTAGAGCTCCGCGAGTCCCGCGTGGATGCCTGGAAGTTCC
Source organism: Bryobacteraceae bacterium (assembly GCA_025350445.1). Next base: position 18,412 of record JANXXV010000095.1, read on the forward strand.
GGCTGCTTTTCGAACGCTTCCCGAAACGGCGCGAAGGCTTGGCCATAGTGTTGTCGATCCAATTGAGATCGAACGGCGAGCAAGGCCCAAGACGCGGAACGCGGAGCCGCCGCTTCGAGCTTTTCAAAGGCCGCTTCGAGCTTTTCAGCCGCTTCCAGCTTTTCAAAGGTGGAGCGCGCCCGGCCCGCATAGCTAAGACCGGTGCCTTGCCATTCCTCCGCCGATATTGGGGCGTTCCCAAACTCCTCCTCCGCTTCCGCGGATTTAGATCTTGCCGGATAGGCGTCCTCCGGTTCGAGACAAGCCGTCTGGTTCCGCGGGTCAAGTGCAAGCGACTTGCGCAGCGGAGCTATGGCTTCCGGCGGGCGCCCCGGTTTCTGTTCCGCCAGCCCAAGCAAAAGCCACGCAGCCGCCAGATCGGGCCGCTTCCCCACCACACCCCGGCGCTACCAGAGGTGGAGGTCCGGTGGCCTTCAGGCAAGGTTCGGATCGAGCGACCGAGGTTCGTCGATCAGGTGTTCACAGTAGTCGAACCAAACTGACATGTATTACTTCGCGTGATATAGTGACCGCCAGTCAGTTCGTCAAGGGGCGCTATGTCATCTATCCGAAACCTCATCTTGTTTCTATTGGCTTGTGCTGTTTGCTCGAGCCAAATATTCACCTCCGGTCTGAGCGGAGTAATCACAGACCCGAACGGAGCTGCGATTCCGAGCGCCTCCGTCACCGTAAAAAACAAAGCGACAAGCGACTCCCGAACCGTGAAGGCCGGTGAAGACGGCCGATACACGTTTTCTCAGCTTGCGCCCGGAGTCTACGAACTGACTGCCGAGGCCAGCGGGTTCCGCAAAACGGTTGTTCCCAACCTTACCTTGCAGGCCAGCCAGGTGTCGGAATTCAACTTGAACATGTCGGTGGGAGACGTGAGCCAGTCGATCGAGGTGACCGCGACAGCCGCCGCAATCGATACGCAAACGGCAAATAAATCCGTCACGCTCAATACCCGCCAAGTACTGGACCTGCCGGTGAACGCGCGGGATCCGTTGGTGCTTGTTCACGCCACCGCCGGAGTCACCGGCGTGCGCACGGGTGTCTCCACCGCAACTACCGATCAGAACCATAACCGCTTCGCCCTGAATGGCGGCCGCGACGAGTCCTCCGCAATCCTGATTGACGGCGTGCCGGCTACCGCGACCGATTGGGGCGGGGCGCTGGCGATGCCCTCGGTCGATGCGGTTCAGGAAGTTCAGGTGATGCGGAATACGTTCGATGCCCAATACGGCAAGACGGACGGCGGCGTAGTCAGCCTGGTGACCAAGGGCGGCAGTAACTCCTTCCACGGTTCCGCTTTCGAGTTTTTGCGAAACAATCATTTGGACGCCAACAGTTGGACGAACAACCGTTCGGGCGTGGCGAGAACGATCTTCCAGCGAAACCAGTTTGGCGGTTCGCTGGGCGGTCCCATCTGGAAAAGCAAACGGGTATTTTTCTACGGCGCCTATGAAGGGCTTCGCCAGGGATCTCCCAACGTGAATGTATCCACGGTGCCTACGGCACTGGAACGCGCCGGGAATTTTTCCCAGACCCTCAATTCCACCGGTGCGCTTGCCGTGGTCTACGATCCTGCAACCACCAGGGTCAATCCGGGCGGGGCGGGATTTATTCGCGATCCGTTTCCCGGCAATGTCATTCCGGGCGTGCGGTTCGATCCAGTCGGGGTGAAAGCCGTGAGTCTGTATCCTTCCGCGACTGGCTCGGGCGACCTTTACACGCAGGCGCGCAACTTCGCACTGGGCGGTAAGGGCGTATCGAATAACGATCGTATGGACGTGCGCGTCGACTGGGCAAAGAGCGAACGGTACTCGTTTTTCGCGCGCGTCACCAAAGCCTGGCAACAGGATATCGTTCCCACTTTCTTCGGCAATGGCGCCGATAGCAATTTTGGTGGAATGAATCCGCGCCATCAGGTGGTTGTCGGAAACACGTTCGTGCCCACCTCGACATGGGTGATCAACGTATTAGTTGGAGCGGGCCGCTGGCGCGAAGTACAGGTTTCGCCGAGCCAAGGAAGAAATGCTACACAAATTGGATTTCCGGCATCGCTCGTCAGCCAATTCTCGGCGCTGACTCTTCCCCAGTTCAACGTCTCGAATTACGCGCAGTTGAGCAATCCACGGTATCTGGACGATCCTCGCATGACCAATAATCTGCAGATCAACAATACGAAGGAATTCCACAACCACAGCATCAAATTCGGCTTCATCGTCGAAGCGGGACAGATCAATCCCACGGACGTGAATACGCCAACCTTCAGCTTTTCGCGCGGAATGACTTCAGGGCCAAGCGCCACGGTAGACAGCACAGTGACCGGCAACGCCGTTGCATCGCTGCTTCTCGGCACCGGCGCCAGCGGAAGTGCGCCGACGAACGTGCGCCTGGCTTTGACCCAACTGTATTACGCAGGCTACGTGCAGGATACCTGGCGGGTCAATCGCCGGCTGACGGTGAATGCCGGGTTGCGTTATGAGATCCAAATGCCGCGGACCGAGCGGTACGACAGATTCAACTACTTCGATTTCAATGCAACCAATCCGCTTTCTCAGCAAACGGGCCTTACCCTGAAAGGCGGTCTCGCATATGACAACGCGAAGCAGCGCGGATTATGGGACAAGGATCCCAAGAACTTTGCGCCCCGTATCGGCATCGCCTACAAGATCACCGACAAGCTGGTGGTTCGCACCGGCTATGGCATCTACTACCCGCCGACGGTAGCGGTAAGTAATGGCACTACCGACGGATACTCAACCACCACGGCGTGGACTTCTTCCCAGGGCGGCGGCGGCATTGTGCCGGCGAACCTGCTGAGCAATCCGTTCCCGCAGGGACTGAACCGGCCGGTAGGCAGCTCGCAAGGCCTGGCGACGCTGGTTGGGAACAGCATCAACGCATTTCAACGGCTGCATCCGTCGGCATACGTGCAATCGTACAGCATCGATTTCCAGTATGAAGTATCCAAGAGTGCATTTATTGAAGTGGGATATTCGGGAACCCAGGGCCGCAAACTGCTGCTGGGAAGTTCGCCGAATTTGAATCAGCTCGATCCGAAGTATCTCAGCCAGGGAACCGCGCTAAACGATCAGGTGCCCAACCCGTTCCTCGGCATCATTCCCAGTGGCAACCTGGCCGGAGCTACTATTCCGCGTTTCCAACTTCTGCGTCCATACCCCCAGTTCAGCAGCGTAACTCTTTCCGGCGATACCCCGGGCGCAGGCTCCAGCTTCAACGCGCTGAACCTGAAATACAACCAGAGACTTTCCACCGGACTCAGCGCCCTGGTGACGTTCCAATGGTCGAAGGCAATCGATAACTCGTCGGAAACGCAGGCATGGGAAATCGGCGATGTTTTGCGCAACACCTATGACCGGGCGAGCGATCGCTCTATCAGCGGTCACGATCTGCCGCGCAGCCTTGTGGCCGCAATTGTGTATGAACTTCCGGTTGGGAAAGGAAAAGCCTTCGGCGGCAGCTTAAACAAGATCGCAGAGGCGGTTGTGGGCGGCTGGCAGGTTTCTACAATTGCCCGATTCGCCAGCGGTCTTCCGCTTCAGTTCTCGGCTGCCAATTCGCTATCGGTTTACGGCTTCAATGTGGTGAGGCCGAATATCACGAATCTGAAGGATCTGAACGTGAGCAATCAGGGTCCAGATCAGTGGTTCAACACATCGGCTTCGGTAATATCGGCGCCGGCTCCCTTCACTCTGGGGAATGCGCCCCGCTGGCTACCGAACATGCGGTATGGCGCCATGCAGCAGGCCGACGTGTCACTGCAGAAGAATTTCCACGTCTTTGAGTTCTTGAAAGCACAGTTCCGGGCGGAAGCTTTCAACATCGCGAATTCGGTACAGTTCGGGCGCGCGAGCACCACGGTGGGGGCATCGGATTTCGGGCGCGTTACGAGTTACGCGCCGGGGGCGGGACCTAGAAATATTCAACTCGCACTTCGCCTCGATTTCTAGCGGCGTGTCCCTGTAATCATCGACAATGGCCAATTGGGCTCCGGTGGGCCGGGCGTCCTGGCTGGCCATGGGCGTTAAAACAAGAACTTTTTTATTCCTCAATGTTTCAACCAGCGTGGGATTCGAGGCTCCGAAAACCGCCGGTTTTGGCATTATTTTAATGGCTACGCGCTCGGCGCCGGCGAGCCGCGGGGAACAGGCCTGGGGCGCGGCGCTTACCGCGTGTCCATCTCGCGGAGCAGTTGAAGGATCTTCGGCGATGCAGGGTTAAACTTCAGGCCTTTCGCAAGAGACGCGCGGGCGGCGGCGGAGTCCCCACTCCGGAATTGGGCGACTGCTAAATTCAGGCGCGCGGGCTCCAGAACTGGATTTCGCTCCAAGGCGCTCTTCCACAGCCGCATGCTCTCCTCCAGTCTTCCTTCCTTGGCGAGACAGATCCCCAGGTTTACAGCAGCCGCATTCTGCGTAGCGTCGGCGGCGACAATGCGGGCATACAGTTCACAGGCTTGCCCCTCCTGACCCATCCGGTCGTAAAGCTGCGCTAATCTGGACGATACCTTAACGTCGTCGGGCGCGCTTGCATTCGCGTTGCGCAAAAGTTCGAAGGCTCGCATTCCCCAGGCACGATTGTCGTCGCGAATCGCGACCGTCGCATACGCCAGACCCAATTCACGCCCGGTTGATTCAAATCCATGAAATGGAACCAGCACCGATTCGGCTGGTATTCCGGCTGGTATTCCGGCTGTTGCGTCCGGCCGGGGCCGCTTCAGAATGGAATGATTGGTAAACGCCGCGTGCTGCACCGTAACCGCCGGGGTGCGGGGCATGTGACACGCGATGCAATTGTCACTCTGCTCCATCCGGGCCGGACGTGAGGCGGTGCATGACGCTGATTGGTGACACGACAGGCAGCGGCCTCGATAGAACGCGGCTTTAACGTTCTCCGCCACGGTGCGGTGGGGGTCGTGACATGTACCGCACCAGAGTTTGCCTGCGCTGGATCGCCGGCACGCACTCCGGGCGAGTTGTTCGAAATGGCCGTTCACCGTTGTCTCGCGGTCCGCGCCTTCCACGATGTACACCACTACGGAATCGCTCAGCCGGTCTCCGGGCCGGTAGGGCCGTTGCGTGCCGCCGCGCGCGATTTCGACGGCTCCGGGCAGGTGGCATTGAGCGCACACGCTGTCCCGGCGCGGCCCATCCAACTTTGCTGGATTTACAATCCCCGGGCCACCCGAACGCTTGCCGGCCTTCATGCGCGTAATGTGTTCCTCTCCCGCTCCATGGCAGCGTTCACAGGTGACGCCGGGCTGCAGAAAGGGACGAGGCGCATAGCCGTTGGAAGTCCCCGCAATCGGCTGCACGCCGCTGGCATGACACTTCAGGCATCCAGGTTCCACCTCGCGAACCAGGTTCACTTCTTTAGTGCGCTCAAAGCCCGGCGAAAGCTCCCAGCGCGCCGCGGAGGAATAATAGGAGACCGGCGCCTGAAAGAGAAAGCCCTCAATAAACGTCAGGTAGCTGCGGCCCACGGCTCCCGATCCGACGAAGTAGTCAAGGCGGCGTTGACCCTCGATGCCAGCCTGGCGGAAATCGAACGACAGCACACTCCACTGCTTGGAAACGTGATACTGAGCGCCGCCTTCCGGGCCGGCGAAGGTGGCATTGTCAAAACTCTCGCTAAATGTCCCGCTGCCGGCCCGTCCGCTGGTTCGCGCCATCCCGGTGGCCGGGTAACTCTGAGAAATTTTGGCATGGCACGGCGCACAGTCCTGGTTTTCGAGAGCGAGCCCCCGCACCGCGCCCATCAGTAAAGTTATGGCAACAAGAACCAACACTGTTCCATTATGTTCCCCGGATTGGTAAAGCCCAAACCAAACGCGCATGGCCCTCGCTGCCCGCCCGTGACGCGGGAAAAGAACTTCCTGACTCGCCGAACGCATGTTATCCCATTCATCCGATTTATCGTGGCCGGACGCTTTTTCCGCGGCAACCCATGCAACAGCTTCGGCATACCCATGACATCCGCGGGCAGAGGAAAAACGCCGCTCCGGATGGCCGGATTGGCGTGAACCGGCCGCGGCCTGAACGGTCCGCCAGTTGCCCTTACTCCGCCGGAAAAGCGGCAATCGCCGCCGCGCGCCGCCGCCGTCCACTGATCAAATACACGGCCGCGCGCAACTCCAGCAATGGGTCATCCGAAGGATCGATCCCATCCACGCGCGGGATGGGATCGAAAATAATTTGCTTCTGTTCCCGATCGCTGTCTGAAACCGGCTCCATCAAAAAAACTCTACCCAGATCGAGCACAGTCCGGTCCTCGGGCCAGTGCACGGTGGCGTCGTCTATGACATCTCCGTCGTCTGCCAACTGAGCCAGAATGTGAAACGCGATTGGACCTTTACCAATTCTTTCCGCCAGTTCATCGAACAGAAAATTAGCGCTCCTGCCCGCGGCGGCGGCCTCGTCCAAATGATGGTTGCCGGCCGCGGGGACAATCCGGTAGCGCCCATAGCGCCTGACGCCGTTCGCGTTTGTGAAACGCATGGCCGTTACACCGAAGTAGGATTCTCTGTAGAAACTGGACGGGGCGGGCTTAGGTGTCCGCACAAATGCCAGCGCCTTTGGATGCGTGCCCAGGAACCGCTCAATCGGGGACGGCGATGGCGATGATGGACCGCTGGAGGCCAGCGCGCGCAGGAATTCCAGGAACTCCGCGCCTGTCCTGGTTGGAAATCCATCCGTCGAATGACTCACTATATCGGTGTGAACGTGTTCAGCAAGGTGGAAGCGAATGGCAAGTCCGCGCGGATTTGCATTGGGATCGTTGTCGGGCACCAGCGGAAGTCCGGTTGAGTCGGAGAAACGCACCGTTACCGGAGTGGAACTCCGATTGAAATGCGGTGCCCTTGTAAGTGAGGCCGCACCGGGCGAAGGCGTGAACGTTCCCTTCAGCATAGTTCCTTTGGCATGCGCTGGGCGAAAGCCGGGGTGTGCTCCAAAGATGGCATCGAATTGATGAATCAGATCGTCGCTGAGAGCCAGAAGCTTCTCGTCGGTGGGAAGCGGCATTGTCAAGTTCCTCCTAGGAACAAATCTACTATGCTCCTCGTCGGGACGACGGGGCAAGCCTGCGGGATACGAATTCCAATCAGCCGCTTCACGCGTCCTTTCAAACCCTAAGCCGGCGCCAGGCCGGGTTGACCGCGGGGCGCCGGCTGCCGCGCGCATTTCTCCAGGCACATCCCATAAGCGGTATACACTTCCGCCTCGAAGACGTAGTCCCAGCAGAATTGCCGCGCATGCTCGCGGGCTGCACGGCGCATGTGGTTGAGCCTTTCGCCCTCATCCATCAAGACCCGCACGGCCGCGATAAACTCATCCCCGGTGGAGGCGACAAAACCAGTCTCCCCGTGGCGTACCAGATACTTGGGGCCGCCGCTGCCGGTCACTATCGCCGGCACTCCGCTGGCCATGGCTTCGAGAACTACATTGCCATAGGTATCGGTATGCGAAGGGAATACGAAAACGTCCATGCCGGCATAGGCCCGCGCCAGCGCCTCTCCGGTGAGTACCCCGGTGAACTCAGCACGGCTTAGATGCGATTCCAGCCACGCGCGTTCGCTGCCGTCGCCCACAATCAGTATCCGGAACGGCGCGGTGCCGGCCGCGGCCAGCGCCTCCTCCAAACGCGCCAGGAATCGCACATTCTTCTCCGGCGTCAGCCGTCCTACGAAGCCCAAGGTGAACGGACCGTTGGTGGGGCTACGGTGCGCTGGAGAGTAGGCGGTGGTGTCGATCCCGCGGGTCATTGGGAAGACCGGCTTCCCGGTGCGCCCGCCGATCAGGCGGAGTAGTTCCTGGTTTGGCGCCAGCGCGACGTGCGCCAACCTGTAGAACTCCAGCACCAGGTCCAGAATCCAGTGTTCGGCCTTTGCCGCAACCGCGGTGCGCCACTGCGGCGGGAGTGCGCCGCCGAGTTTCTCGATCCGCCGCGCTGCGAACTCGTGCAGGTTAGTGTGCCATGCCGCCACCAGTGGAACCCGCAGCACATGCGCGGCCCAGGCGCCGATGGTGCCAAGGTCGCCCGGACTGGCAATGTGGATGATGTCCGGCTGAAATTCGCGCAGCGCGTCGAGCACCTCGTGCCGCCGCAGGAACAGCAATGGATCGAAGCTCAGATCCCGGTCCAGGCGTATGGCAAACCGGCCGCGTTTCAATTGCAGTGTCCCGCAGGGATTGGCCCGTTCGAACGATTCCGCCGGTCCGCAATGAATGCTCAAGAAGGGGAGACCGCGGCGGCGGGCGAAGGCATCTAGTTGGCGGCAGGTCAGGGCAGCTCCGTTCACCTCGTGGAAGGAGTCGGCCAGCAGTGCGATCCGGGGCGCCTGGTTCACGGCAGCACCTCACTGCTCGTCCGCATGGCCAGCCGCAGTGTCGAGCGAACGTGGCGGCTGCCCAGCAGGCGGATGACCGACAGAAAGTTGCCCACGATTCCCGGCCCATCTCCGCTCCACACCGTCGAGAGCGGGCGGTCGGCGCCACCGGCGGTGCGGTAGAAGAAGCGGTCCGTCCAGCGTATACGCCCGGTATGCTCCGGATAGTCCCGCATCACGTCCCATATCGCTTCGGCGTAACGCTGCTTGTGTGGAACGCGGTAGTGAGGCAGGATCAGTACATCGCTGAGGCGGTCGTTCCGTACTTCGTCGATGAACTCCTCCAGACCCGCGGTGTTGGTGACGTTTAGCACCGCGTTCGGCTCGGAGCCGTGCCGGTCGCCGCCGGCCACCACCAATTGGCCAAGCGCCCGTGCAAGCGCGATCACCTCCTGGTTCTCCGCCCACGGCCGCATCCCGTTCAACTCGAATGCGTGCAGCCACGGACCGTATGCGGCCAGAAAATCGCGAACCAATTGACGGTGGCGGATTCCGCCGAGACCCTTCTCATCCCAGAGCGGGTGGTTGAACACCACCAGCACTCCCGGCATCTCCGCAAGCCCCGCCAGCAACTCCGCCAGCACCGCTTGGGCAGGCAAGGCAGTGTGCGCCGCCAATCGAGTCATCCAGCAGCGCGCACGGCCCCGCGGCAGGTTGTGTACGCCCAGGTGGAAGAACGACGGCCCATAGGGCACGGTCCACTCCACCGAGATAGGAGAGGTTGCGAAGTCCTCGAACAGTTGAAGATGGTTCGCTGCCTCGATGTTGTCGTGGTCGGTGAGCGAAACAAGCGCGCTCAACCCGAGCAGGTCTTCGATCTGCCGGGTCTCCACCTGTACTGCCTCCCGCTCGGACAGCGGCGGCGTCCAGTAGGCGTTCGTGTAGTCGGGCGGGTGTCCGTGGCGGCGTTCGTAGCTGCGTTCCTGAACGGCCACGCCCGCGCGCACAATGGGAATTGTCCTGGCCATGCGCGGGATGAAATCCAGGCTTTCCTTTGAATGCATGGTGTGACTGTGCAGAGATACCGCCGTCCGGAATCGCCTTTGGACTCGCGGCTCTCGCCAGTAATAGTGGAACTGCGTCTGGTTCATAGGGTCTCCTTTGGTATTGGTTCCGAATGCGGCGGAATGCGTTGCAGCGTGAGCCTGAGGAAAGATCTCGGCAGTAACTCGATGCGCAGGGGCAGCGGACTGGCGGCGTTTTCCATCCACAACCGGAACTGCGAAGCCGGTTTTGGCTTAGTGAGGCAGCGGAGCTGTCCTTTCAGACAGCGAACGGCTCCCGATGGCAGCTCCGTTTCCAGGCGCGGATGGTATCCCTCTTCGTTATAAACGTAGCCGGACTCGAAAACCGGCAAGTTGCACTCGATCCCGCGCAGAATGGAGTATAGAAAAGTGGCGGGCGCGGCGCCGGTGTCTGTCGCCGGCCAGGCTGTCTCATGCCACGCGGGCGGAGCCGACTCGAAGCTTAACCGGGCTAGGTCCAGCATGCGATGGTCCAGCGGCGAAGTGCCGGGGTTGCCGCGAAAAGTCGCCACCCGGCTGCGCGTTCGCCCCGGCAGGTTCAAGCTGTCGATGGCGACGAACCAATGGCCGCCCCGGGAATCGCGAAGCGCCTGGCGCGCTTCCGCGGCGCTCTGCTCCGGGGAGTCGCTCATGAATCCCAGCACGGTCGCACGCCGCGGCTGCGGACCGTGTTCTTCTACCGCTTCCTGAATCCAGCCCGAACGGCTCATACCTTGTGCGCGGTCCGGGTCTGAGAAGGCAGCGAATTTGAGTTCCAGCCGGCGTCCCTCGCCCTCACGCCACTGGCGAAGGGAGACGTGCGCCTCTCCAACGCCGCTTCGCCGGACGACGGGAACGCCCCACAGCAGTACGGTGGCGTCCACCCGATAGCGTCCTTCGGCGGATTCCAGCTTTGGAGTGTCGCCGCGGCCGCTGCCCGGCGAATGAGTGGCAGCCAACAGACCCAGGCTCAGCAGCAGTTCGCGGCGGCTCAAACCCGGGCGGTGCGGAGGCGTATGACGCATGTGGACTTATTTTCCAGCATCGACTTTACAGCCGCATTGCAGCGCCGTGAAGTTATCAAACATTTCTGCACCAAAATGTCGTTTTGGCGCGGGGGCGCGGGGGGGGCGGAAGACCAATATTACACACTATGAGATGCTCTTTGCTGCGATTGGTTTCATGGAAGGCGACTGCGTTCTGGCGCGAACCAGACGGCGAGAATCGCTGCCGCCGCCCGAAAGGACAATCGACTTGAGTCCGTGAACCCGTGCGCGACGATTTTCTTCCGGGTTTCGCTACCGGCGTAAAGGGCCTCGCCAGCCCGCGGTAACCCTTCTCAGCAATGCCCGGAGCTTGACGTTGCTGGTGGCAAGATCATTTGACCCTGCCACCCCACAGATCAATTACGCCGCTTTGCGATTACGCGCGCATGAAGACCCGGCGCAATAGTTTGTAGCAGCGTTCGCTTTGTGATCCGAACCCACAACTTTCAATGTCATACCAGCCATGCGTTCGTGGGAAGCGGCCTTTCCTTCAGATTGCCTTACCGCCTTTTGGTACTTCTCAGCCAAAAAGCCGCACCCAAAACCGCCAGCACGGTTCATGTAGGTGCGCCCACAATCTTTACCCATCCCCAGGCTTGCTCAAAAACCTTAAATAGCACTTTCCGTCTCAATGATGTCCCGATCACGACTTTGACCGGTAAGCTGTTCTTTCACCTGTCCGCTTATGTAGTCACCGAGCTGGAGGGGAGAGCCACATTTTCCGCAGAATGCCTGCTCCGCATTATCGTGGCCGCACTTGAAGCAGTTTTTAACCGATGCGGGTTGTGGCACGAAACCCATCGCAATACTAACGAACTTATTAATCTCCTAGGACAATTTGTACTGCAACTGTCTCCGCGAAGGGCCTCAGCATTGCAGCGAATCATTAGTCATCAAAATGTATAACATGCGAAATGTCTGTAACGCGCACCGGCGAGCCTCGACAGCGGCCTACGAATCTTATGCTTCTGCCTTCTACTTGAAAGGACGTGGATGCGGATATGCAGATCGCCGCCATCGGTGAACGGCAGTGTGTTCAGGCTGGAATCTTGAGGCGAAGCAACTGCCACAGGGACAATCGCCGCAAGTTTTTCCCGAGAGACCGCTAGTCAGATTTTGCCTAGCGCCGCATCCGGCATGTTTATAAGGAAGGGCGCCCCCGAAAAGCACGCGGATAGCGAACACTCTGGTTTCTCATGGTGAAATTCGGGGCAACAGTCGTGTACTGGAGATGAGGATTCGGTAGGCGATGCGGGGGAGCGAGCAAACAAACAAGGCGCTTGCTGAAATCAGCACCAGCACCATCAACAATGTCACGCAGGCTCTCACCATTTTGCCTGGGCGTTGCAGAACGGATTTGGAACGTGCGCATTATCCTGCGGACCTCAAATTGGCCCCGGCCCTGATGGTACCAACGTCGCCGAAAATAACACTTGACCTTGTACCACTCTACAAGGTTTACCCTGAGAATATGGCAGAAGGAATGACCAGAGGCGAACTGGCCAAACAAGGTCAAGTGAACTTCGAGACGATTCGGTTTTATGAAGAGGAAGGATTGCTCCCGAAGCCGCCCCGGTCAGCTTCCGGCTACCGCAAGTATCCGGGTACGGCGATACGGCGGCTGCAGTTCATCAAGAATGCCAAAGAGCTTGGTTTCTCTCTAAACGAGATTCGGGAACTATTGGACTTGCAGGTGAGGCCGGAAAATGCCTGTGAAGACGTTCGCCGTAAAGCCGAAGCCAAGACGGTCGACGTGGATGAGAAAATTCGGCATCTCCAGGAGATTCGGAAGGCGCTAGTGAAGATTACAAATACCTGTTCCGGGCGGGGTCCGACCAGCGAGTGTTCGATTCTCCAATTCCTGAGTGAGGCGAAGACGTAATGACCCGGACGTGGAAACAGAACTTGCTCAGCGTTCCCGGCATTGGCATTGCGCTGTTGCCGAAGTTGGCCTGTCCGCTGTGTTGGCCGCTATACGCCGGAATCCTGTCTTCCGTTGGACTCGGGTTTTTGATTTCCGCAAAATACCTACTCCCGCTAACGACGGCATTCCTCATACTGTCGCTTTGGGTTCTGGCGTTTCGAGCGGAACAACGGCATGGCTTTCGTCCATTGCTGGTGGGACTTCTGGCTTCAGCGACGGTCCTGACAGGCAAATTTCATTTCGAGTCAAATTCGATGATGTACAGCGGAGTCGGCCTTC
>JANXXV010000107.1 GCA_025350445.1 Bryobacteraceae bacterium
CGGCTAATAATCTTGGCCGCCGATGGACGCCGATCAACGCGGATAATTTGACCCGTCCAGCCATTTCCTGGACGCTGCAATAGGCTCCGGACCAGATGGCCGGACGCAGACTAGGGCAGCACTTTCTCATCCGCAAATCGATTCTGGAGCGCATCGCGGCGGCGGCGTGCCCAGAGCCTGATGCGACTGTCATCGAGATCGGCCCGGGCAAGGGAGCGCTCACCGAACATCTGCTGGCGCGGGCTGCGAGGGTGATCGCCATAGAAGTGGATCAGGTGCTGGTCCACTATCTGCAACAGAGATTTCGCGACAACCCGAAGCTCACCATCGTGGGCGCCGATGTGCTGAAGGTGGATCTGGCGCAGTGGGGTCCGGTCACCATCGCGGGGAATCTGCCGTATTACATCACGTCGCCTATCTTTGAACGGGTGCTGTCGATCGGTCCGCTTCTGCAAAATGCGGTGTTTCTGGTTCAGAAGGAAGTGGCCGCGCGCGTTGCGGCTTCTCCGGGCAGCCGGGACTTTGGCTACCTTACGGTGCAGACACGGCTGATGGGCGAACCGAAGCTGCTGTTTGAGGTGCCGCCGACGGCCTTTCATCCGCCACCTAAAGTGGATTCGGCCGTGGTGCAGTTGACGCCCCGCGCCGAAGTTCCGGTTTCGGACCGCCAAGCCTTTCTCGACTTCGCCGGCATCTGCTTCCGCCACAAACGGAAGACGCTGCGCAACAACCTGATTGAGAACTACGACAAGGTATTGATCGATAGCCTGCCGGACGTGGGGAAGCGCGCCGAACAGCTCTCGCTGGAACAGTTCATCGATTTGCACCAGCGTATACTTAAGGGTTGATGAGAGTTCGATTCGCCCCCTCTCCTACCGGATACCTCCACATCGGTAGTGCAAGGACCTTCATTTTTAACTGGCTGTACGCGCGCCATCACGGCGGGACGATGATCCTGCGCATCGACGACACCGATCTGGAGCGGAATACCAGGCAATCGCTGGAATCCATTTTCGACGGGTTGAAGTGGCTGGGGCTGGATTGGGATGAGCAGTACCACCAGTCCGACCGCCTGGATCTGCATCGCGAAATGGCCAACGCCATTTTCGAGAAGGGGAAAGCGTACCGCGACTTTACCCCAGCCCACTCTGGCGAAGAAGACAAGGGTCACAGCGATGGTCCCTGGCTGTTCAACGCGGGGATGCGGGAACTTTCGGCTGAGGAAAGCGATCGCCGCGCCGCTGCCGGTGAGCCGTTCGTGCTGCGGTTTCGAGTACCGCGCGAACCAGGCACCGCGGTATCGTTTGAAGATCACGTCTTCGGCACGCAAACCAAGCAGGCCGTCGACATTGAAGACTTCGCGCTGCTGCGCAGCAACCAGATGCCGACGTATCATATGGCCTCCTGCGCGGACGATCTGGACCTGAAGATTACGGACATCATCCGCGGGCAGGATCATCTTTCGAACACCTTCAAGCATGTGTTGATTTTTGAGGCGGCCGGCGGCATTGCACCGAAATTCGCGCATCTGCCGCTGCTTACGGCCCCGGACGGCGCCAAGCTCTCCAAGCGGAAACACGGACCGGTGGTGAGCGTTACCACGTATCGCGACGCCGGATTTCTGCCCAACGCGTACGTGAATTTTCTTTGCCTGCTGGGGTGGAATCCCAAAGACAACCGTGAGCAGATGAGTATTGCCGAATTGACCGCGGCGTTCAAGTTTGAGGGCGTGAATCGCGCCAATGCGGTGGTGAACTTCAGCGAAGCGGACCCTATCGATCCGAAGGCCCTCTGGTTGAATTCGCAGCACCTGCGCACCATGCCCGTTGCCGAACTGGCGCCGTTTGTGAGGGCGCAACTAATTGCCGCAGGATTCGGAATTCCCGAAGACGACGCCGTGTTCGAGCAGAAGGTCGATATTATCCGCTCCCGCTTTTCCACGCTGCTCGATTTCCCCACCCGTGGCCGCGCCTATTTCTCCGACGATTTCGAGATCCAGCCCGAGGCGATGGAAAAACTGAACCCGCCCGGCGCGCGGGAACTGCTGCATGAGTTGGGCGAGCGGCTTTTCCTGCTGGAAGAATTCACCGAGGCGAACATTGAGGCCGAACTTCGCAAACTGGCGATTGAGCGCCAGGTGAAGGCTGGTCTGATTATCAACGCGGCGCGCGCGGCGCTCTCCGGCCAATCGGTTGGACCCAGCGTGTTCCATGTGTTCACAGCCATAGGCCGGCAGCGCGTGTTGCACCGGCTTCGCAACGCCTGATTACCCCTATGACGATCCTGGGAATTGGCGGCATCCTGAGTGACGCCGCCTGTGCCATCCTGAAAGACGGCAAGCTGGCCGCTGCCGTGGAAGAGAAGAAGATCGCGAGGCGGAGCAGTGGCGGGGAGCTGCCGGAGCAATCTGTTGCCGCGTGTCTCGACCTGGCTGAAGTGAAGGCGGAAGCGGTGGAATGCGTGGCGCTGGCGCGGCCGTTTGGCGATGGCCCGGGAGCATCGCTGCATCTGCAAATTCGTGGTCGCTTTCCCAACAGCCGGCTGGTTGTTGTGGAGCATCATGCGGCCCACGCAGCGTCGGCATTTTATCCATCGCCGTTTGAAACTGCGACCGTTCTGACGTTGGACCGGATGGGCGATTTCCGTTGTGGAGGCGTTTGGCGCGGCGGGAATAACCACCTTCATCTCGATAAAGAACTGTACTATCCGGATTCACTGGGCGATCTATATGGCCGCGTCACCGCGCTTTTAGGTTACGAGCCGAATGCCGATGAGCACAAGGTGCAGTGGCTTTCGACGGCGGGGGACGACCGGTTTGTGGCGCTGTTCGAAGAGATTTTGGGTGCCGGCGCGCTGCCGCGCATCGACCGGTCTTACTTTGACAGCGACCGGCTGGGCCGCGGCGAGTTCAGTGCGAAGTTTTACGAAAAGCTGGGGCTTGAAGATGGCGCGGCGGTTCCGGCGACGCTTCAGCCGCATCTGGCGGCGGGAATTCAGCGTGCGACCGAGAACACTGCGCTGCGCATGGCGGGCGATGCGGAGTCGATTTGTCTGGCTGGTGGTCTGGGAATGAACGCGCTGCTGGTCGCCGCGTTGGAGGCGAAGTGCAACGTCTTCGTGCAGCCGGCCGCGGGCAACGCCGGAACCGCCATTGGCGCCGCGCTGCACGCCTGGCACAACGTGTATCACCAGACCGCGCGCAGGCAGTTGAACGACCTGTGCCTCGGCCCCAGTTACGACGCCGAGCAGATCAAGCAGGTGCTGGAGAATTGCAAACTCCGCTTCCGCTATATGCTGACGGAGGGCGAGATTGTGGCGACCGCGGTTCAGGAATTGACCGACAATAAAATCGTCGCCTGGATGCAGGGCCGTATGGAATTCGGTCCGCGCGCGCTGGGGAACCGCAGCATTCTCGCTTCGCCGTTGAACCCGTATTCCACTGAGAACTTGAACACGTTCATCAAGCATCGCGAACCGTTCCGGAAGTTTGCCGCTTCGGTGCCGGCGGAGTTGGCTGCGGAGTATTTTGAGACGGGTTCGAATGCCCGGTTTTTGGCGACCGTGGGACGTGTGAAGCCGGCGCATCGGAAGACTTTTGCGAGCGCGACGTTGGGCGAGGATCATGTGCGGGTTCACACCGTGGCCGAGGCAGATAACCCGCTGTACTACCGGTTGCTGAAGGAAGCGGGGCGGGTGACGGGACTGCCGGTGCTGTATAACACTTCGTTCAATTTGTTTAACGATCCACTGGTGTGTTCACCGCGGGATGCGGCGAGAAGCTTCTACTCGTCTGGGATTGATGGGTTGATTGTGGGAAATTTCTTTTTGCAGAAGTAGGAGTGCGATGAAAGCGTTCAGTTTTCTACTTGCGTTTGCGTTCCTAAAGTCTCCAGAGGCAGCCGCGCAAGGTATCGTCTCAACTGTCGCGAAGATCGCCTCTCCCTATGGCCTCGCGGCAAACGCTCAAGGCGACTTGTATGTCAGCGGAGATGACGGCATCCAGCGAGTGGATTCTGTCACTGGTGAGATTTCAAAGGTTGCCTCGGGCCACGGGCAGCTCGCACTCGATCCCGCGAATAACATCTATTTCAGCGATTCCGATCGAATCCAACGCGTAGACGCAATTACCGGTATTGTGACGACCGCGGCAGGCGGACACGGCCTGGTTTTCGGCGGGGATGGCGGCTTGGCAACCAACTCCCATATGGGGCCCTGAGCGGTTGCGGTGGACCGGTCAGGGAACCTCTATATTGCCGATAACCTGAATAACCGCGTGCGGCGCGTGGATGCAAAGTCCGGAATTATCACGACCGTCGCGGGCAATGGATTTGGTCTGGGCAGTCCGGCATTTTCCGGTGTCACCAGCGCACCAACGAAGGTTGCCATCGGGGCCCCGGGTAGCATCGCCGTTAGTTCAGGCGGCGATGTCTATTGGACCGTGCTCAGTAGCGTTTTGAAGCTGGATTCCAGCGGCGTCCTGTCTGTTGCGGCCGGTAACGGAGGCTGTGCCTATGCGGGGGATGGCGGACCAGCAACCCTTGCCTCGCTGTGTAAGCCGTTCGGCATCTCATTCGACGACGCCGGCAATGTGTTTATCAGTGAGCGTGACTGTGGCTGTGTGCGGCGGGTCGCAATTGGCACGGGCCTTATACAAACAGTGGCAGGAACGGGAACTCCTGGCGTCAGCCCCGATTCAATTCCAGCGCTACAGGCAGCCCTCAGCCCCGCCGCGCTCGGGTTTGCGCGGAACACTCTTTACTTTGTCGATCGGGCGCAAGGCGACAGGTTGGGGCGAATTCGGGCGATAACTCCCGCAACACCGCCCGCGATGCCGCAGCCACCGAAAATCACCCAGATCGTGGATGGCGTGGCCTTCCGCTCAAATTTCTCACCGGGCGCCATCATTTCTGTGATGGGGAACTATCTGTCGCTGCCGTCGCCTGCCACTGGCGAAATTGGACCGAACGGCCGGATAACAACCACGCTCAACGGAAGCCAGGTGATCTTCAATGGGACTGCTGGGCCGCTGCTTTACGCCTCTGCCGGACAGATCAACGCGGTGATTCCGTATTCAACGCCGGTTGGTAAAGTCGCCGTACAAGTGAAGTCGGAGGCTGGAGTGGGCTCCTTCGAGGATATAACTCTCACGCAGACGTCGCTGAGCTTTTTCGATACGCTGATTTTCAACCCCAACGGTACGGTGAATGGCTTCAACAATCCCGCGCCGAAGGGATCCACGCTTTTGCTGTACGGGACCGGCATGGGCCAGACGAACCCCGCGGGTGTGGATGGCGCCGTCCTGCAAGGGCCGGATTTCCCGCGAGCCGTGACGCGATTCGCCGCGACCGTCCAGAACCGCAATTTCCAATCGGATGCAGATATTCTGTATCTCGGACCCATGCCAGGATTCGTTTCCGGCGCGGTGCAGGCGAACATTCGAATTCCCGATGCCGTTCCCGCCGGTGAAAGCATTCTAAAGCTAAGCCCAGTGCCCGCCCCTGCCACTCTTCCGCCACCCGCATCTCTTCTGCTTTACCTTCAGTCGGACACACCGGTATTGCTCGGTATCAAATCCTATGAGGGCATTTTGCAGGACGCCTACGGCGGAGCCACTCTAACCGTGAATGGCACGAAGCTCGAAGGCGTCATCGCGATGTCCTTCCGCATCTTGAATGGTAAGCCGACCGATGGGTTCGAAAGTACCTACGTATTCTGCGCCCCAACGGCCTGCTCCTTCCACTGCGACTTTTTCGGCAGGGCGGGCGACTACGAATTGTACGCGGTAAACGCGGCTCGCCAAACGTCCAATCGACTTACGTTTTCGGTTCTGCCACTCGGGCCGCCCACGGTCACCGCCATTGATCCGTTGTTCGCTCCCCTGGCCGCACGTAAGGGATTTCAGTTCCTCAGCGTCAAAGGAAGCAACTTTCACCCCCCCTGTCCGCGGACATCTTCCATGACGGCAGTAAATTGAACTCTGCCGACATCTTACGGGTATCTCCGTCCCCTTTGCTGGATCTGGTTCAGATGGAAGTTGATTTTCAGGGAGAATCGGGATCGTATGGAATCGAAGTCTATCGGCAGGACGGCATCCACGCTGCCCGGTTCAATTTCACCGTAGCTCCGGCGGTTCCGTGAACTCGCACTTGCTTCAAATTTAAGACCGATTTGACTACGGGGCCACGCCGCTTGACAACAATTTTCCGTAAGCGGTCCTGATCCTTCGCCGGTACGGTGAGTAACGCCCATATGAACGGAACCGCCCAAGCGAATGGAAACTATGGCCCAGCTTTCTCTTTTGTTCGGTCGATAGATCCCCTATTTCAACAAATCATCAATCGTAGTAACCGCAATCGGATGATACCCGGCTCGCGCCGCCTTATAAATCTCCCGTGCCCGTTCCTTTCCCTCGAGCGTCTTCGCCAACTCCTGATACAGCGGCTCGATACACTTCTGCCGCCCAACTTCAATCAGAAAGCTCTTCAACCGAGCATCCACAGGCGCGCAGTGATTTCGAATCGCCATCAGCAACGACTGATCCAGAATCTCGCCGTTCTCCCATCGTAGGGAAACGGAAAGTCGCATTCAGTTCCGCCACTTGCTTCCCGTTCAGCATCTTTGGCAAAACCGTCAAAGAAGTGCAGTAGTTCCGCAACTGAGAGCTTCGAATTCATATTTTCCGAATCGTAGCCCTGAAGCCCTGGCCGAAATCCATGGGTCGCATTCGCGACCATGCCACAACTGACTTAGCCTGCTTACGACTTTAGTTCGGGGCTGACAACGTGGATGACTTCCCCCCGTCCAACTTTACCCGCTGCCGCGTTCAACCGCACGAAAATTGGCTCAAAGCCATCTAAGCGGTTGTTGGGAACGCGGGCGATGATGAACCCGAGTCTGAATTTGCTGAGTTCATTTTGGGTTTCCAGCCTGCGTTCCACGGTGACGAATACGTCAAACCGATCCTGAGCAAAGCTAAGTAGAGGGCCATCTTTGCTTGATCGCCAACCGGTCTTCGATACGCACTTCACAGCGTGTCCGGGAAAGGCTCTTTTCAGACGCGCTGGAACACACTCGTCGAGGAGGATACGCACTCGACCAAATGTTCCTTGGCCAGTTCAAGGAACAGGCCAATCTGATCGCTGGTGACAGACGGGTAGTCTTCAAAGAATTCGTCGATGGTGGAGCCGCCCTCGACGTAATCCAGAAAGTTTTGCACAGGCACACGAGTTCCCTTAAAGCACGGGATACCGCTGAGACGTTCCTGGTCGACCCAAATGACTTCGCTCAATTTGCTCTTCTGCTCCGCCGTCATACTCCTATTTTAACAAATCATCAATCGTAGTAACTGCAATCGGATGATAACCAACCCGGGCCAACTTATAAATCTCGCGCGCCCGTTCCTTCCCATCCGGCGTCTTCGCCAGTTCCTGATACAGCGGCTTAATATACTTCCGCCGCCCCACTTCAATCAGAAAGCTCTTCAGCCGTGCATCGGCCGGCGCATAGTGATTTCGAATCGCCATCAATAACCACTGGTCCAAGATCTCGCTATTCCCCGTCTTCGTAAGATGGAACGCCGCGTCCAGTTCCGCCATCTGTTTCCCGTCCAGCGTTTCCGGCAGTGCCGTCAGAAAATGCAGCCATTCCTGCGTCGTCCAGCCCTTCACCGGAATCGCGGCCAGCTTCGTCTTCCCCTGCTCCCAATCCTTCGCGAACGCCGCCACCTTCACAAACGCATCCGACGTCG
The DNA here is from genome assembly GCA_025350445.1 of Bryobacteraceae bacterium. The sequence goes on from JANXXV010000107.1 coordinate 7,748, forward strand.
CCCGAGGCGCACCAGCGGGCATCCCGGGCTTATTGATCCACTCATCCAACGGAATCTTCGCCGCCAGTTCCGGACTTGCCGCCAACAGATTCTTCTGCAAATAATCCAGGAAATCCGCCGTCGTCACGCTCTGAAACGCGAAGTGATCGAAATACCCCTTCAGAAACGCATCGAATTTCTCACGCCCAAACACATCTTCCAAGCTCCGCAGAAACAGCATGCCCTTCACGTAAGGCACCTGCGTAAAGCCATCGTCCGGATCGCGGCCCTTCAGATCCACATGCAGCACCTGGTCCATCGGCTTCAGGGTAGCCATTTCGCGGTCCAGATCCTCGCGCTCCAGCACCGCTTCCATGTTCGCGCGCGCCTCGCCAAACACCTTCTCCTGAATCCGCCGCTCGAAGTAAACGGTGAACCCTTCGTTCAACCAGAAGTCCCGCCACGTGGCGTTCGTCACCAGATTGCCAGACCACGAATGCGCCAGCTCATGCGCCACCAACGACACCAGGCTCTTGTCCCCCGCCAATATCGTCGGCGTCGCAAACGTCAGTCGCGGATTCTCCATCCCACCGAATGGAAAGCTCGGCGGCAGGACAAGCAAATCGTACCGGCCCCAGCGATACGGCCCGTACAAGCCCTCGGCGGCCTTGATCATCGCTTCGGTATCGTTGAATTCCTTCGCTGCCTTCGCCACCACCGGGCGCTCCGCGTACACGCCAGTGCGTTCGCCCATCGGCGCGAAGGCAATATCACCCACGGCTATCGCAATCAGATACGACGGAATTCGTTGTGGCATGTGGAACGTGTACTCGCCGCGGTGTTTCGGGTTCGGATCGTTCTCCGCACTCATCACCGCCAACAGCTCCTTCGGCGTGCGAATCTTCGCCGAGTAAGTCTGCCGCACGCCGGGCGTATCCTGCAAGGGGATCCAACTCCTGGTGTGAATCGCTTCTCCCTGCGAAAACAGAAATGGATACTTCTTGCCGGCGGTCTGCGCGGGTGTCAGCCACTGCAATCCGGAAGCCTCCGGACGGCTCGCATAGGTGATGCGGACGGCAGTCACCGCAGGTGGCAACTCGATAGTCAGCGGCGCGCCCAGAATCGGATCGTTCGTGCCCACATTGAACTTCGCATCCGCGAAGGTTTTGCCATCCGCCGAACTCTCCACTTTTTCGATATCCAGGCTCCGCGAGTCCAGAATAATCGGCCCGTCTTTGTACCCCGCGGCGCGTTCTACCGTCAGCGTCGCGGTCCCCTTCAACACCTTCCGCGGGAACAGCACGTCCAGGTCCAGCGTCACATCTTTCACGCGAATCTGTTCCGGGTTCGAGTACGAATGCAGGTCTTTGCGCTCGTCCGGCGCGGGCTGGGTTTTTTCCATGTTGGTGGTCTTGGGAGGACTGCAGGCTGCAGAAAACAGCAGGGTCAAGATCGCGAGAAGTCTCACGATTCCATCATAAGGGGAAACCGCGATAGAATAACGAAAGCATGACTATGCGCCTCCTTCCGGCACTCGCGTTCGCGACGTTGGCGCAAGCCCAGACGCCCGCGCCGTCCGAGTTTTTCGAAAAACAAGTGCGGCCCATACTGGCCGAGCGCTGCTACGCGTGCCACTCCGCCGCCAGCCAACCGGTGATGGGACAACTGCGGCTCGATAGTCGCGACGGCATCCTGAAAGGTGGATCGCGCGGTCCGGCGGTGGTTCCGGGCAGCACCGAGAGCCTGCTGCTCAAGTCGATCCGTCATGAAGGAGCATTGAAGATGCCTCCCGGCGGCAAACTGCGGGATGCGGACGTGGCTGTTCTGACGGAGTGGGTGAAAATGGGCGCGCCGTGGGGCATCACCGCCCCTGTAACCACAACCGCCGCGCCCGCCGCGAAGTTCTGGTCGCTCTCCGCCGTGCGGGATCCGGCGATTCCCACCGTCAAGGATAAGACATGGATCAGGAACGAAGTCGACAGCTTCCTGCTGGCAGCGTTGGAAGCCAAGGGATTGAAGCCCGCGCCACCCGCCGATAAGCGGACGCTCATCCGCCGCGCTACTTACGATCTGACCGGACTACCCCCCACGCCGGAGGAGATCCATCGATTCTTGAAAGACGACGCGCCGGATGCATTCGCCAAAGTGATTGATCGGCTGCTCGCCTCACCGCGCTACGGGGAACGATGGGGACGGCATTGGCTGGACGTCGCCCGCTACAGCGACTCCAATGGCTTGGACGAAAACCTGGTCTTCGTAAACGCCTGGCGCTACCGCGACTACGTTATCAAGGCGTTCAATCAAGACAAGCCTTACAACCAGTTCGTTCTGGAACAACTCGCCGGCGACTTGCTTCCGGCAAGCAACGACGCAACCACAAACTACGACCGGCTGACCGCCACCGGCTTCCTCTCCCTGGGTGCGAAGATGTTGGCCGAAGACGATCCGGTGAAGATGGAAATGGACATTGTGGATGAGCAGGTCGACACCACCGCGCGCGCCCTGATGGGCTTGACGGTGGGTTGCGCCCGCTGCCACGATCATAAGTTCGATCCGATTCCTACCGCCGACTACTACTCGCTGGCCGGCATCTTCCGCAGCACCAAGACCATGGAAAATTTCAAGGTGGTGGCGCGCTGGCAGGAACATGTTCTGGCCCCGGATGCGGATCGCGGGAAACTGCGCGCTTATGAAAAGCAGATGGAGGAGAGGCGGAAAGAGATTGAAGCCATCACCAAACCGGCGAACAAAGATCTGCAGACGGCGGCACGCGCCAAGGTGGCCGCTTATCTGACCGGCGGTGCGGAACTGATGCGAAGTGAAGAGGTGAAGCTGGACCACGCCGCAGGCCCTGGCGTCATCGAGTTTGACCACACTTTCGTCCATGAGAAAGAGTTCGCGTTCGACGTCCTGCACCAAGGCCTGTATCAACTCGAATTCCACTATGCCTCCGCTGAGGCGCGCTCCGTGGCTGTGTATATCAATGGCGAATTGATGAAGTCGCAGGCCTTGGCCGCGGCCACCGGCACGGCCACTCCCGATACGTGGGCCGCCGAAGGTGTCTTCGCATTCGCGGCCGGCAAGAACACCATCCGGCTGGAGCGGCCTGCGAATTTTTTCCCGCAAACCGACAAGTTTCTGCTGAAGCCCTTCACCGGTGCCGAACCTCCACAGACCGCGCAGCAACTGGCGCGTAAACTGCAATTGAATCCCGAGTTCCTATCCCAATGGGCCGGCTTCCTGCGGCGCACGAAGGAAGACCCCAACTCCGTGATGCGCGACTGGCACCGCGCCGCTGGGGCAGACGCTGTGACGATGGCCGCCGAGTATCAGCGGGCATTCGATGAAGCCGATCATGCCGAAAAGCCCGATGAACGGCAGAAGCTGTTGAAGGAAGTTCTCTACGATAAGTTCGGGCCGTTCTCCGGGCCGCCGAATGCCACGCCATATTACCCCGCCGCGATAGCTACACAGGTGAAACAACTGGAAGCGGATTTGAAGCAGATGGAGAAAGACAAGCCAGTGTATCCGCTCGCGATGGGAGTTACCGAGGGCACGATTGCCAACTGCCGCATTCATCTCCGCGGCAATCACATGACTCTGGGCGAAGAAGTGCCGCGGCGGTTCCTGCGTGCGGCCTCGACGGAGAATCAGGCGGCAGTCCCACCGGAGCACAGTGGGCGTCTGGAGTTTGCCAACTGGCTGACCGATTCCAACCATCCGCTCACTAGCCGCGTAATGGTGAATCGCATCTGGCGCTGGCATTTCGGTACAGGCATAGTGGCCACCGTGGATAACTTCGGGCGCTTGGGTGAAATGCCGTCTAATCAGGACTTGCTCGACTGGTTGGCCCGCCGCTTCGTCTCCTCCGGCTGGTCTGTCAAACAAATGCACCGGACAATGATGCTCTCCAGTGCT
>JANXXV010000116.1 GCA_025350445.1 Bryobacteraceae bacterium
CGGCTAAGTCGCGAGGGTAATCCTCCATGGCCCTTCATGCTATATGTTGGGGCTACATGAGTCAAGTGCATAGCTAGATCTTCTCGATTGGAGTTGCTGTCGATACCAGCTCATCCAAGGCAGGATCCAGGCGAATGATGCCACTGATTGGGGCGGGCGCTTCGGTGTTCTTTCGCGCGCAGCCGCTGCTCGCCAGCAGCAACGCAGCCGCGCAGACCGTACTGTGAAGTCTATTCATTTTCATATTAGCATAGATGAACTTTGCTCATGCTTTGCCATGCTAGTGTAGTGTCCAAGAAATACCTGGACAGGCCAAGTCGTATCTCACGCGAGGGGCTCACCCCAAAATCCGCGTTTATCGGCGTCCATCCGCGGCCAATAATAATGCGCCGCCCAGTATTAGCTCCCGATCGACGCCGGTTAACGCAGATTTTGCGCGGAACCGCAGTATTCGATCTGTCCAGCTATTTCTTGGACACTACACTAGTGCAAGCGTCACCGCAGGTCAATGTATTAGTTCGGTGCTCTAACGGAGAGGTTCCAACTTCAACCTGAATGTCTTTATCTCATATGGCCGAATGTCGAACGTAATCTGGTTATCGCTAATTTTAAGAGTGCGGCCGGCGTCTTCAATCAGATTCGCTTCGCTTGCTCCACTCAACGCGGCAGTCGTTTGCATCGTGACACCGGTGGTGGCCTTGCCGCTCGCTTCATAGATTCTGAGGATTGCAAACCCGTCACGTCCGGGCTTTAATGCCGATACCACCACGTTGGCGTGCGATACCTTCAGCATCCCCCACTGCGCGGGGAGCTTCCCCGGATGCGCGTCCAGCGTTTTTGCGATCAGCGGATTGTTGAATTCCAAACCGGCTCGCCACGAACCCGCCGCGCGCCAATCCCCGGCATGCGGCATCAGCGCGTACTGGAATGAGAGCCGCTTCCCCAACTCAAGGCCGGTATCGGAAGAAACGCCCGGCTCGTATCCGCCGTGGAAGACGTATGAATTGATTCGCGCCGAACGCATCAGCGATAGCATCAACGTTCCACCGGCCACATTGTTCCCCGGCATACCTCGGTTCAACAGGGTTAACCCTTTGGAGCCATCCCCATAGTCGGCCCAGTTTTGCGCGGGAAACTCGCTGTTCTCAGGCCGCTCGATTGCTCCGAACGGAATTTCTTGGGTGTTGTGTCCCGCGCCGATGGATGTCGGAAACAAAGCACGATAGCGGACAGATTCATCCTGATTCAGAATTTCAGTAAGGATATCGATCCGGCGGACGCCGTTATACAGCCGCACCCTGGTGGAGTATACGCCCTTGCCGAACGGATGCGTAATGTGAAACTCGGAAACAACCGGGCCGGGCCGCGTCAGACCGTTACCTCCAACCGAATCGCTGCTCCATTCCGTGCGCGCCGGATTGGGCGCGCCGATCTCCTTATTCATTACAACCAGACGCCCACCATTCAGATTTCCGTAGAGCTCCCAGAAGTCGCCGCCGTCTTTCTCTTTGGCGATCACGTTGCCTGGACTCTTTAGGACCTCCCATTCGTTTTCCTTCAACATCAGGCTCGTCATGTCTCCGTTCCAGAGGTTGAACGCCACCCGGTAGAACTCGTTTTCGACAACGCCCCGATCCCGGTAGCGTGTGTTGGTATCAGTGCCGATAAACGCGGGCGCCGCGGGCTGAGCGGATGGATTTGGAATCACACGGTAGACGCCGTAGCCCATGGCAGGCACGTCCCGCGCGATGAACGCGATTCGGGCCTGCCTGATTCCTCCGTCTTCATTGCGATCGGCCTGAAGTATCTGTACAGGAATCGGCTTGCCGGCCGCATCGACGACTCCCAAAGATTGCACTCCCGGTTCCGAAAAGCCCGCATCGGCTTCCACAACGTCAGTCCGCGGCCAGCCCAACAGGTTGAACACCGCTATCGGGAGACCATCTCCCGCACTATTTATTTGGGCGGAGATGGTGTCCAGTTCCGACCGCAGTATCTCATCGCCCAGGCGCCGGGCAAAGCCGTAGCCCAGCATCGTATCGTCGTACACCTTGTCCACCATTACGCCGGACGCCAGATCGTGCGCCTGGTTGAACAACACAGGCTCCCAGGCACGCTCGACGTCCTTGCGGTGAGATGGCGCGCCGAGCCACTCAGCCACGACTCCCGCCTTCTCGGCGGACGTGAGAATCCGCTCGATATCGCGCATGGTCTGTTTAATTTCAATGCGGCTGCTGTAGATTCCCTGGAATATCGGATTGAAATCGGTTTTGATTACCGGCCGGTTTGTGCGCTTCTCCACGATCGCTTCATAGTCCGACGGCAACGCGAATCGAAGCCTGAAGGGCGCGGCTGGAGCCCGATTGAATTGGTCCATCATCAGTGGAAGCCGCCACTCCGGCTCCCATACGTCCGCACCAGCCATGAGGACGCGTTCATGGCCGCGCACCCATGGCGTTGTCTGATCGAATGCGCCGCGAATAAACCGGTCGAAATCGGCGGGGTTTGCGGGCACATCGTGCACCAGACCATATCCCCTGGCCAACCAGAATGCAGGCACCCGCGAGCCGTCAATCCCCTCCCAGAGAAATTCTCCCGGAACCTCCGGCCCGGCCGGCCCCCTTTGAAACCAGTACGATTTCATTCCCGCGAGCTTCAAAATCTGAGGCATCTGGGCGTTGTGACCGAAAGTATCAAGAGCCCAGCCAGTGGTAATGTCGTAGCCGAGCCGGTCCCGAAAGTAACCCTTCGAAAAAAGGTATTGGCGGGCGATGGATTCTCCAGATGGCATATTGTTGTCGTGCATCGAATCCGTTCCGCCCGCAATCTGGAGGCGGCCCTCGGCCAGGAACTTTCGGAACGCGGACACTTCAGCCGGGTATCGCTCCAGGAACGGCCGGACATAGCACATCTGATCCAGCACGAAACGGTACTCCGGATAGGTTTTGAGCATCGTCAACGCTTTCAGGATGTGAGGAAGTCCAACTTCCAGATATTCTTCGCGGGTTTTGAAGACCGCGCCCTCCCAATGGGTGTGAGGAATAACGAAAGCCGTGTCCGCGGATTCTCTGTAAGGCTGTGTTGAAGCCAGCCTGGCGCAGGCGGCGATTGACACCACATACATGGTTAAACGAAAATGAACAGGTTTCACTAAAGGACCTCGGTTGTGAACTCAGCTCAACAGAACGTATACCAGACATCGCCGCAAAGTCAAGAGTCCCGTCCAACCGCGGTGCGCTGGCGGATGTTGGGGTTGCTGCTGATGGTCGTTACTTTGACGTTCATCGATCGCTTCAACATGAATGTGGCGGCTAAGTACATTCAGCAGGAGTTCTCGCTGTCAAACGTAGAGATCGGTTCTCTCCTAAGCGCATTCGTGCTGGGCTACGCAGTGTTCCAGGCGCCCGGCGGGTGGCTGGGCGATCGCTTCGGAGCCCGCCGAACGCTGCTGGTTGCGGTTATCTGGTGGTCTGTGTTTACCGCGCTTACGGCCTGGGCACCCACTGGTTTTCTGGCGAAATGGGTCGGCGTCGTGACCGCGATATGGATCGTTCGTTTCCTGATTGGAATCGGCGAGGGCCCGGCGCTTCCCAATACGAATAAGATGATCGGCCAGTGGATGGCGCCGCAAGAACGTGCGCGCGGGAATAGCCTGTTCATCATCGCGGTTGGTATCGGCGGTGCATTCACGCCACCGGTTATCGTCTGGGCGATGACACACTGGGGTTGGCGCATCTGCTTCGCTGCTTGCGGACTGCTGGGCGTCGCGGTCGCGGCGGTGTGGCATTGGAACTCGACGGAAACTCCTCAAGAGCACAAAGGGGTGAACCAGGCGGAGTTGCGCTGGATTCAGGCCGACCGGCCGGCACCACCCGTGCGCCGCGCAATGCCTTGGCGGCGTATGTTCGCCGGCTCCAGCATTCCCGCACTCCTGGTAAGCAATTTCATGTTGGGCTATGTCACCTACATTTTCTACACGTGGTTTTTCCTGTATCTGGTGAACGTCCGCCATATGCCAATCCTCTCCGGTGGATACTGGTCCACCGCTCCTTTCCTGGCCATGCTGATCGCGGCGCCTCTGGGCGGTTACTGGTCGGACACGATGGTACGGCGCTTCGGCCAACCTTGGGGAAGACGGCTTCCGGTTTTCATAACTGCCCTCGCTTCGTGTCTGCTTTTGATCGCCGGATCGCGAATCACGGACCCCTATCAAGCCATCCTGCTGCTGGCGTTGGCGGCAGGGTGCAACGGCGTTTGCGCGGTCACAAGTTGGGCGCTTCCCAATGATCTTTCCGAGCATTACTCCGGGTCCGTCGCAGGTGTTCTCAACACGTCCACGAACCTGGGTGGCGCTCTTTCCCCGATGTTGACCCCTTGGATCGCTCAGCGCCTTGGGTGGGTGGCCGCATTGGACCTGGCGGCCGGCTTTATGCTGTGCATCGTCCTGCTCTGGTTTCTGATTCACCCCGAGCGGCGGATCGATGCGGCCTAGCGCCCCGTGATCCGGCGCTTCAGCAGTTCCTCCCCGGCATTCTGCAGTTGTTCCACAGTCCGGTTCTTATGCTTCAAGGCTACGGCGACGAACAGGGCGTCCACCACTGCCAATTGTGTGATGCGGGACGCCATCGGGGCTTGAAAATATTTGATCTCACTAGGCGTCGCAAAGAGCGCCAGGTCAGCGTGACGCGTAATTTCCGACTTCATCGAGTTAGTCAAACAGATTGTCGTGGCGCCCTTCGCTTTCGCGATCTCCAGGCACTGTACCGTCTCACGCGTGCTTCCTGAACACGAAATGGCAAAGGCCACATCGCCCGGTCGCAGTTGTGTTGCCGCTATCACTTGAAGATGAGAATCGTACTCCGTGGACGCGGGCATACCGATTAAGCGGAACTTGCAGCGGGCGGTATAGGCAACAGGGTAAGAGATTCCGATCGCGAAGAATTCGATTCGCCGGGCCTTTTCGAGCAGTCCTGCCGCTTCCCGCAAGATGTCCTCGCCATTAATCTGTAGCGTCTCCATTAAGTTCTCCACATGAAATTGAAAGATATTCTCAAACAGCGAACCGCCACCGGACTTCGAGCTGCCCGCCGGCGGAAACCCGCTCTGAGCAAGTTCCCGTGCGAGGCAGATCTTAAAGTCCGCAAACCCTTTCAAGCCGAGTTTGCGGCAGAAACCAACAATGGATCCTACGCTTGCGCCCGAACGGGTTCGGATGTCCGCGATTGGTGACGAAAGCATTCGCTCCGGATCAGCCAGAATGTAGCTTGCGATCAGACGCTCAGTCGGCTTCAGGGTTGGCAGCATTCCCTTCAGATAAACCAGCAGCGGCCGCTTTGGCGCATCCGTCGCCATATTTTTCGCTGACCGCACGCTCCCTGCCTTTTTGCCAGTCACGGATCCACCTCCACTTAATCCTAACGGACTCGACTGCACTTGGTCAGCATTATGTGAACCGATAGCGGCATTGACAAGCATGCGCCGCTTAGTATGCTTGTTGTGAGTAAGTTTCATATATCTCTGGTACTGTTGAACTACGTTCACCCCATGATGCCCACCGCAATCCGGAATAGTGGCAAAACCCGCGCCTCCGCTCTTGCCTTGAGCTTGATGATCCCGCTATTCGGCCAACTGCTCGCGGCCCCGCCGGAAATTCCGCCAAATCTGATCTTGGAGCCGGACTTGGAGTATACAATCGCCGGTGGGAAAGGCACGAGGCCGGCTCTGGACGTTGTACGTCCGCGGGAGTCCGCGAAGCCGCTTCCCGCGGTTGTGCTGATTCACGGCGGGGGGGGGCGCGCGGGCAATAGAGAGAGCTATCTACCCCTCGCCATCCGCTTGGCGCAGCATGGTTACGTGGCTGCCACCGTAAGCTATCGGCTTTCCCCCCGCTACCGGTTCCCAGCTCCGGTGGAAGACGTAAAGACAGCAGTGCGCTGGTTACACGCACACAACCCGCGTTTCGGACTGGACCCGGACCGTATATGCGCGGTTGGAAGTTCAGCAGGCGCGCATCTGGCTCTGTTTCTGGGCCTCACTGGAGACGTTGCCAAATTTGAGGGCGACGGACCACATCGCGATCAGTCCAGCCGCGTGTCGTGCGTGGTGAACTTCCATGGACCCGCGGACTTCGCCCGATCGTACGGAAAGACCGTGGATGCCGCGGAAGTTCTGCCGATGTTTCTCGGCGGCGATTTGGAGCACGAGCGCGCCAGGCACAGGGCCGCCGGCCCGCTCAACTGGGTGACTCCCGATGCCGCCCCTGTGCTTACGATTCATGGAACGGACGATCGTTATGTGGCCCACGAACAGGCTGTTTGGCTGACGGACCGGCTGCGCTCGGCAGGAGTGGAAGCAGAGCTCGAAACGATACAAGGCGCGGGGCATGGCTTTAAGGGCGCGGATGCGGAGCGGGCTGAACAGCGCATGTTCGCCTTCCTTGACAAGTGGCTGATGCCGCAACCGGAGCGTCACTTACTTGTGGTTGACCACGGAGCGGGCGCCGGGATGGTGGAGATGACCTGGCCATCAGGGCACGTTCTGCGGCGGTGGCCCAATGCAAGAGGGCGCGATGTGCAGTCGCTGCCTGGTGGCCATCTGCTATTTACGATGGACCCCACCCGGCGTGTGGTCGAAGTGGACGGGTACGGTAAAGTCGTCTGGTCGTACGGCCCGGCAGAGGGTCTGGAAGTTTCCACCGCCGCCCAGCGCCTGCCCAACGGCAACACGCTCATCGGCGACTCGACGCAAGGCAAGCTCATCGAAGTGGAAGGCAGCGGGAAAATCGTCTGGACCTACTCCAATCCGGAGATTGGCGGTATGGGCATGCGCAACTGCCGGCGAACTGCCGTGGACACAAATCTAGTCGCTGTGGAGGCGGCCGGGAAGGTTATCGAAGTGAATCGCGACGGAAACATTGTCTGGACCTTTCAAGCCGAAGGCGGCGCGGCGCGTGCACCATACCAGGCCCAGCGATTGGCAAACGGCAATATTCTGGTAAGCTTGGCCGAGCCTGGCGAAGTTGTTGAAGCAGACAGGGAAGGTAAAATTGTCCGCTCAATCGGCGGCGCCAGATCGGATCTCCGGCTTGCCTGGGTCACCGGCGTGGAAGTGCTGCCCAGCGGCGGTTTTATTGTTGTAGACTACACGGGAAGGCGAATGGTAGAGATCGATTCCGCCGGCCGGTTGATTCACCAGCTTCCGCTGGGAGACAAGAATGTAGCTAGTATCTCGCTCGTCAGCGAGTAGCGCTTAATATGTCCGCCGCACGCATTGACCTCACAAACCATACTCTGAAAGCCATTCGTCGCGTGGCTGTGGCCGCCTGGGTACTATTTCTGCCTCCGCTGTACGGCGCCGAAGGTGACGATTTCTTTCAGCAGAAAATCCGGCCTATCTTTTCTTCCCATTGCCAGGGGTGCCACAACGATTCTCTAAAGTTCTCAGGACTTACTCTCGAATCCGCCGAGGGTTTCCGCAACGGAGGATTGCACGGCCCGGTTGTGACACCCGGTGATCCCGCGGCAAGCCGCCTCTACCGCAAGGTAGCGCGTATGGAAAAACCCTCCATGCCGATGCAAGGCGACCCGCTTTCCGAAGCCGACGTGGCCTCGATTAAGCATTGGATCGAGATCGGAGCGCCCTGGCCGGCGGATCCGAAAACCGCGGACGCCGGCAAGCTTCGGCAAACGCGTCTGGAGTCGATGAAAAAGTTGGAAGACCGGCGCGTGATCACTGCCAAAGATCGCGAATGGTGGTCGTTTCAGCCGCCGGTGCGCCCTGCCGTTCCATCGCCGATGCGGAAGAAGCTGGTTTCAAATCCGATTGACGCGTTCATTCTTGCGGCGCTGGAGGCCAAAGGTTTGGAGCCCGCGCCGGTTGCCCCGCGCGCTACATTAATGCGCCGTGTATTTTTCGACCTGACCGGACTGCCGCCCACTCCAGCCGAGGTGGACGTGTTCATGAACGACAAATCTCCCGGGGCTTATCGCAAGCTGATCGAACGGCTGCTGGACTCTGAGCGCTACGGAGAGCGCTGGGGCCGCCATTGGCTTGACGTGGCCCGCTACGCCGATAGCGACGGCTACGAGTACGACATGTTGCGCCCCAATAGCTGGCGCTATCGCGACTATGTGATACGGGCGTTAAATCAAGATAAGCCATTCGACCGTTTTATCCGCGAGCAACTGGCGGGAGACGAGTTGCCGGATCGCGATTACGATTCGCTCATCGCGCTCAGCTTCTGCCGCAACGGGCCTTTTATCGGCGACATGGTACTGATGCAGAATGAACAGACGCGAAGCGACGAACTTGACGACATCGTCAGCACCACCAGCCTGGCATTCCTCGGCCTGACGGTCGGCTGCGCCCGTTGCCACGATCATAAGTTCGATCCAATCGCCCAGAAGGATTATTACCGGATGATCTCGGTCTTTTTCCCGACCATCCGTAAAGACTTGCCGCTTGCGCCCCCGAATCTAATCGATGCGTACGAGAGCAAACTGAAGGTCGTCGAGGATAAGTTGGAAGCCCTTAAGCTCCAGATCAAGGCGATTCAAAAGCCGGTGGACGACCGTCTGCTGCAAACCAAGTATTCGAAGCTGCCCGACGATATACAAGCGGCTCTGCGGACAGAGCCCGCCAAGCGCACGGAAGCGCAAAAGCTGCAGGCCGAACAGGTTGCCTATTCGGTGAAGGTGCCGGACGCCGAGATTCTTTCCGCGTTGAACGCGGAAGATCGTAAAAGGGTGGACTCGTTGACTGCTTCGATTGCGGAACTGGAGAAGACTAAACCGGCTCCGCTTCCTTTGGCCCAGGCGATCACCGATCCCGGACCCACAAGCCCTCCGTCCTATTTCCTCCACCGCGGCAGCATCTTGAGCAAAGGATCGCCAATGAGTCCGGGCACTATCACGGTTCTCAATCCTGCGGGATACGAGCCCGAGTTTCCGGCTAAGGCGCCCGCGGGTAACACCACTGGACGCCGGTTGGCGCTTGCCAACTGGATCGCCAGCGAGCGGAATCCGATGACGGCGCGGGTTATGGTGAACCGCATCTGGCAGCACCATTTCGGCCGGGGCCTGGTTGGCACGCCGAATGATTTCGGGCATATGGGCGAGCGTCCAACGCATCCCGAACTTCTAGACTGGCTTGCCACCGAGTTCGTCAAGAGCGGCTGGAGTATCAAGGCGATGCACCGGTTGATCCTGACTTCCCGCACGTATCGGCAAGCCTCTGCCTTCGATCAGCCGGCCAATACGAAGATCGACGCCGGGAACCGCTACCTCTGGAAGATGCCTTTGCAGCGTTTGGAGGGAGAGATTGTCCGTGACTCCATTCTGGCGGTGAGCGGATCTCTGCGGCCCAAGATGGGCGGCCCGGGTGTTTTCCCCGAAGTGGATTCCGAGGTACTGAAGGGCGCCGCCTACCAACGTTGGCCGGAGACGAAGGACGGTCCGGAAGCGTGGCGCCGCAGTATCTATGTGACAGAAATGCGCTCCGTCTCGGCTCCGATTCTGGATCTGTTTGATCCGCCGGAGAATATCGGCTCGTGCGCAAAGCGAAATGTGACCACCATCGCGCCGCAAGCACTGCAACTGCTTAATAACCGGTTTGTCTCCGGTCAGTCCACATTGTTCGCCGACCGCTTACGCAATGAAGCCGGCCGGGATCGAACTAAACAAGTAGAACATGCCTTCATGCTTGCCTTTGGCAGGGAGCCGAGGCCGCGCGAACTTGCGGCATCACTCGCTTTCATCGGGCGGCAGGAAGAATACCACACGAAGCAAATCGATATTCTGAGGGCGCGCGGGGCCGATCCAGCCGAAGTTGCGTCCCCGCCGAAAGCGGCGCTGGTGGATTTTTGTCACTCGCTGTTCAACTTGAACGAATTTGTATACGTGAATTAACCATGCCTTATAATCGTTTTCCTGTTTCCCGCCGCCGCATGCTCTTTACCGCCGGGGGCGGAATCGCGGGGTTGGCGCTATGCGATCTGCTTGGCCGCGACAAGCTGTTGGCCGCATCAACGCGGCCCTCCGAATCGCCCCTTGCACCGAAGGAACCCCATTTCAAGCCGACTGCCAAAGCCGTGATATCGCTGTTCATGAATGGTGGAACCAGCCATATCGATACTTTCGACCCCAAGCCCGAGTTAACCAGGATGCATGGCGAAGCGCCGCCGAAAAGCCTGAATATCGAAACATTCTTTCCCTATCCCGGTACCTTTCTAAAGAGCCCATTTTCTTTCCGCAAATATGGCCAATCCGGCACGGAAGTCTCGGACCTGTTCCCGCTCACTGCGGAATGTGTGGACGATATGGCGATTGTCCGCTCTATGTACGCGCTGAGCAATAATCACAACCCGGCGATTCTTCAGATGATGACTGGTGTGATCCAGCCGGGCCGTCCGTCGGTGGGGTCCTGGGGCGTATACGGTCTGGGTACCGAGAATCAAAACCTGCCGGCATTCGTGGTGCTGCTGGATAAAATGGGCGGACCTATTGGTGGCGCGCAGCTCTGGAGTTCAGGGTTTCTTCCGGCCTCTTATCAGGGGACTGCGTTTCGCAACCAGGGCCAGCCCATCGCGGACTTGGCGTCAGGCGGGTTCGTGGCGCCCGCGCAGCAACGTTCGCGACTTGATTTCATCAAGGGTCTGAACGAGTTTCATTTGGAGGACAATGCGCAGGACCAGGAGTTAGCCGCACGCATTGCTTCCTACGAGCTCGCATATCGGATGCAAAATAGTGCACCCGAGGTGGTCGACTTCACCAAGGAGACTGACGCAACCCGCAAACTGTACGGGATCGACGATCCACAGTGCGACCATTTCGCCCGCAATTGCCTGCTTGCGCGGCGTCTTGTGGAACGGGGCGTGCGGTTCGTGCAGTTGTTTGGGGGGGGCAATGCCGGAGATGATTCCTGGGATGCGCACGGTGATATAGAGAAGAATCACCGTAAGCGCGCTCCGGCCGTGGATCGCCCGATCGCCGGC
>JANXXV010000134.1 GCA_025350445.1 Bryobacteraceae bacterium
CGCGTCCACCGAGGTTTGAATCCAACTTCCGCCCTGGTGTTGTTCGCTGGTATCGGTGCCGTCGAGATAATAGGAAACCTGCCTGCCGCGAACTCCACTGATGGTGGTTCCGTTGAAGAACTCGGGACGAATGCGGGTCACGTTTCCGGTTCCGGTGAGAAGCACCACGCCCGGCGTCAATCGCGCCAGTTCATTGAAGCCACGCCCATTGAGGGGCAGGTCCACAATCTGACTGTTCGACATGACATGCCCCAGAGAACCCGATTCTGAATTCAGCAACGGCAGTTCGGAATTCACCTCAATCACAGAACTGGTTTCGCCCAACACCAGATCTACGTCCAGTAGCAGATCTTTTCCCACTAACATCTCCACACCTTGGCGAACCGTGGTCCGAAAGCCCGCAGCCGTCACGCTGACATCGTATATGCCGGGGTTCAGGGAAGGTGCCACGAAGGCGCCACTATTGTTGGTGACGATCTTTTCCGCGACGTTCGTCGCTTTGTTGATGACCGTAACGGTCGCACTCGGGACCACGGCCTTATTCGGATCGAAGACCGTGCCGGATATTCTTCCAGTCTGGATCTGAGCAAACAGGGCCGAAAGCAGAAAGACTGCCGGATAAGCTTTCGTCAACAAGGACGTTGTTCTGCGGAGCATAGCGGATAACCCACCTTCTGAAGGAAGTGAAAACTTAGTGAATGGTACTACCAATCAAGCGGCACGTCAAGGGTTATCGCGCTCAATACTGGGAAATAGACTGGAAGCAAACGGAAGCTATGTTATATTTGGTTGGTCCTATGCCCTCCAAATCGCCGGTTGTATTCAAAGACGACGTCACCGGCCGGCTCATTGGCGTTTTCAAGAATTTGATCTCTGAAGGCACTCTGACACCCGGCGGACGGCTGCCGGCCGAGCGCGATTTGGCGGATACGTTTGGCGTGAGCCGGTCCTCTTTGCGGCAAGCGCTGAAAGTTCTTGAAATCATGGGTGTCATCTCACAGAGAGTTGGGGATGGCACGTATTTGAACGCTGGGGCGCCTTCCATTCTCAGTGAATCGATGGAATTCCTGATCCTGCTGGACGGTATCTCGTTCCACGAATTGATGGAAGCGAGATTAATTGTGGAACCGGAACTGGCAGCCCGGGCGGCGATTCGCGCAACCTCCGAAGACATCGCCGCTCTCGGCACCGTCCACGCCGGCATGGAGCGGAGCCGGAAAGACTCGCCTAGATTTGTGGAAGCGGATCTGCTGTTTCACCAGACGCTGTTTCGAATTTCCGGCAATCGCGTTTGCAGCATGATGTTCACGGTAGTTCATCAGTCTGTCCACAAATTGATGGCGCTTACGGCGTCGCTGGTCGATCCCGAGCATACCCTCACGCTGCACCGGCGGATTATTACCGCCATCCGGAAGGGCGACGCCGATGAGGCCCGCCGCAAGATGGTGGAACATCTGCAGGATGCAACCGGCTTGCTGGCTAGGACCGCTGCCAAACAGACCGAAACGCGGCTTCTGACGCGGCTGACGAAACTGGCTGCGCGGATGGAGGACCGATAGCCGGACATCCGCTAGGCGTCCGGGTCCACCAACTCCTCCGGTTCCAGTTCGTCGGCCTGGGATGCATAGCGCTTCAACACTTGAATGGACGGCCCGGCGCCGAAGCCCGCGTATTGCAGCCTGCGGAACGCGGCCGCCAGATTCTTCCGCACCTGCAAATACTCGTTGAGCTTCTTGCCGCGAAACTTCCGCGCCAGAAACTGTTCGATCAGTACGGTTTCATCCACGCCCTGGAACGTCTGCGCTACGGCTTGTTCCGCAATCTTTGGAGCCACGCGGCGCTGTTTCAAATCCTGCAACACGCGACGTTTCCCGAAGCCCTGGTTATCGCGGCGCGCGGTGGCGAAAGATTCGGCGAACTTATCGTCATTCAAATAGCCGTATTCCTTTAACTTGGCCAGTACGCCGTCCACTTCCGAGGCTTCCTGTGCGCGCTTCCGCAGCTTTTCGCGCAGCTCAGACAGGGTGAGGGCGCGCATGCCCAACACTTTTAATGCGAAACCCCACAGCCCTTCGGCGTCTAACAGACGTGGCGGACGCTTGTTCATTGGCCAGATTCTAGCACGCGTCCCTAGCTGGTATTCTGAAATCGTGAAGTGGAAACTCAAAG
>JANXXV010000145.1 GCA_025350445.1 Bryobacteraceae bacterium
TCGGAAGTGACGCATGGCGCTCAAGAAGACGGCGATGCGCACTTGGTGGCTTAAGACATGCGTGGCTTCTTCCCGCACTTCAGCCATCCATACGCGGTCAACGCTAGGGTCGGCCCCGGAAAAGAGCGGAGAATTGCGATCGAGTTGATCACCTAGGATGACGAGGAGATCGCGGGTAGGAACTGAACGGGTCGGCACTGGCAGTTCAGATGAGGCTTCTGAGCGGTTGAGCGCATTATCGTCGACGGAAATCCAAACGGCTTTCCCGGTCCCGCTTGAGTATCTGCCTATGTGTAGAAATATTGGTCTCGAAGATGGCCTGCTTTCGAATGGCAGCCTGGACGAGCTAACGGCTCAACTTCATTAACTTTTTCGGTGGCAACGTGGAGGAAGAAGAAGGTCTCGCCGAAGAAAAACTACAGAACGAAAATTAATTTGCTCGTGACTTTTGGAAAGGGACTCTGGCGGTGAGGGTGGGATTCGAACCCACGGTACCCGTAAAGGTACGGCAGTTTTCGAGACTGCTCGATTCAACCAGCTCTCGCACCTCACCGTTCTTTCCTAAAGTAGCCTACTTCGGCTCTCCGGCGCAAATTGCGCTCACGGTTTCCGGCTGTCCCGCTGGTCTAAATCGAGAATCGACGTCCCCTTTCTTCTCGGCGGCGGCGATTCCTGCTTCCTGACAAAAAGCTGATCTCCCGTCTTTGCGCTCCGGATTACCATCGCGAACACCGCCAGCAGCCCCACCATCACCGATACCGTCCCGATCACCATATAATCCAGTTCTTTCAACGGCCCCGGCACCACCCGGCTCAGGATCATCGCGGAGACGCCAAACACGCACAGGAACAGAGCCGGAAGCGCCAATAGCCGCCCCGATCCCGCGTTGTTCTCAGGTTCGTCCATGGTTCGATTGTACGGCACAACCAATCTCGATACGACCGTCCGCCTTAGGAAATTTGCCCGAGTTCACGGGCGAATCAGTCGTACTTTTCGAAGATGATTTGACGGCGATCCAAACCCAGTTCCTTCAGCTTCGCGCGCAAATCGTCCACCATTGCTTTCATGCCGCATATGTACACGTCCACATCGCGACGCCCGCCCAGTGTGTCGATCACGTGCTGCTGGACATGCCCCTGCAGGCCGCTCCATTCCTCCGGCGGACGGCTTAACGTGGGTAGAAAGCAAAAGTTCGGATGGTCTTTCGCCAATTGCTCAAACTCCGCGCGATAGAGCAGCGACGGTTCGAATCGAACTCCGAACACTAAGGTGAATTGCCGTTCCGGATTTGCCTCCAAATGCGCGTGGAGCATGGAACGAAAGGGCGCAATTCCGGTGCCGGTGGCCACGAAGATCGAATCGTTGGGAGGACTCTTGAGAATGAAATGGCCCAGCGGACCTTTCATGTCGACCGTCGCTCCCGGCGGCATATCGAACAGATAAGGAGAAAAAAAGCCGTCCTGGACGCGGTTGAGGCAAAGCTCAAACCGGTTGCCCAAGGGTGGCGACGCGGTGGAATAGGCGCGGGTGATCTTCTTGTCGTTGAACACACCCGAAAACGAAACGAACTGTCCGGGCAGATAGGGCAACTGTTCCACTTCCGGAACTTCAAACACGAAATGCCGAATTTCCGGAGCGATCTCCCGCGACTCAACCAACCGTGCTTGCAGCACCGCTACCCCCATGCATCGCTTCCTTGGCGCGGTCGAGAAGAACGTCCACCAAAGCCGGATGGCCATCCATCGGCCCGGTGATCTCGATCTCGACATTACTATAGATGAGCCGCAGTTCCGCTACGATGCGCGGCAAATCTCTTTTCAAATGAATGCCGGCCGTCAGAAAGTACGGGATGACGATGATCCGCGTTGCTCCCCCGTCCACCAGGCGCCGGACGGCTTCCGGCAGGTCCGGCCGGCCGAGTTCCAGGAACGACGGTTCAATCAGCCCGAAGCCTCCCCGGATTCCTAGTTGGGCAGTAAAATCCCGGACGGCCTGATTGGCTGTCTCCACGCTGGAACCGTGGCCGAAGACTGTGATTCCGGTCATAACTGGACGGCTGGCTCAGGCTTCGGCCGCGGAAAACTCTCGGAAAGGAAGCTAATGAATGCCTTGCCCTTTCCACGGCCGTTATTGTGGTGCATCTCCATCCGCTGCATGAAAACCAGAACGCCCAGGACCACGGCGTTCAGAATCCGCGACCCTTTCGCCGCTTCCAGCCGCTCATTAAAATCCGTGAGCGTATGTTGGACCCGCTCCGCCAGATAAGCCGCGAGGGGGTTGGCCGGCTTCGTTTCGTAAATCAGGCCGCTTTCCAATGCGCGATAAGTCAAGATCAATGCCTCCAACCCTTCGCGGGCGTCGAAATCGATCATTTCCGGCTTATCGGTGCACGCGCCCGCGAGGGCGACCGACAGGATCATCAGCAGCCCTTCATGGGTAGACAGAAACTCATCGGTAATACGGACGTCTTTGTTCGGGTACTCGGTGGGCAGGGCGGTAGGCTTCTCATGGACGCGAGCTTCGCGCAGAAACCCGCAATCGAGCGGGCAGCTCACGGTGACTTCCCGTTCGGTGCCGCAGCACAGGGAGCAGATGTCGCCCTGAACGCCTGGGCAGTAGCGGCGCGGACGCCTTGTTTGACAAATCTTGCAGAGGATCACGAGGTTACCCTTATCGTAACGTAGAATGAAAAACGAACCCGACTATGCGCACCGATGTTTACCTGAAAATTGTAGTGGAGCACGATCCGCCGGATACACC
>JANXXV010000185.1 GCA_025350445.1 Bryobacteraceae bacterium
TTCTTTACCGAGGCGATTTGATCTTCATAGACGCTTTTGGAATCGTAGAGCAAACGGCCGATTAGGGTGGATTTACCGTCGTCCACGCTGCCGGCAGTGGTGAAGCGGAGAAGTTGCTTACCTTCTTCCAGGGCGAGAAAGCTTTCGATTTCGGTTTCCTGCTGCGTGGCATCCATGATTAGAAGTAGCCCTCGCGTTTCTTCAATTCCATGGAGCCTTCCTGGTCGTGATCGATGATGCGGTTCTCGCGTTCGGAACGGCGCATTACGAAGAGCTCTTCGATGATTTTAGGCAGCGTGTCGGCATCCGAGCGGATGGCGCCGGTGCAGGGCGTGCATCCCAGCGAGCGCATGCGGCACATCACCATCTGTGTCTGCTCGCCCGGGAGGCGGGGGATTTCGTGCTCGACTGGAAGTAGCGATTCGCCGCGCACGAGAACTTCGCGCTTCTTGGCGAAGTAAAGCGGAACGATTGGGATGTTCTCGATGTGAATGTACTGCCAGACATCGAGTTCGGTCCAGTTGGAGAGCGGGAAGACGCGGATGGTTTCGCCCTTGTTCACGCGGGAGTTATAGATGTTCCAGAGTTCCGGGCGTTGGTTCTTAGGGTCCCACTGGCCGAAGGTATCGCGGAAGGAGTAGATGCGCTCCTTGGCGCGGGATTTCTCTTCATCGCGGCGGGCGCCGCCGAACGCCGCGTCGTAGCCGCCTTCGGTGAGGCCGTCGAGTAGGGAACGGGTCTTGAGGAATCCACAGCAATTCTGAGTGCCGATGCGGAACGGATTGGCTCCGTTGTCAACCGCCTGCTGATTGATGTGGACGATGAGTTTCGCGCCGATTTGCCTGGTGTAGGTATCGCGGAATTCGATCATCTCGCGGAACTTGTAGGTTGTGTCCACGTGTAGCAGCGGGAAGGGCATGGGCGCGGGATAGAACGCTTTCTGCGCTAAGCGTAGCATTACCGATGAGTCTTTTCCAATGGAATAAAGCATCACCGGATTGGCGAACTCGGCGACCACTTCGCGCATGATGTGGATGCTTTCGGCTTCGAGTGCGCGGAGGTGTGTAAGGGTAGGGCGATCCATGCTACTAATGACTAATAACTTTCAGGATACCATCGCGATCTTAGCAATATCCATCGAGAATAGGGGGTTGTCGTGAAATTACTGATTTGCCTTTGTTTCCTAGCGGCGGCGCAGGCGCAGGTACAGGACGTGAGTGGTTCCAGGATCAAGGCGCATGTGAAGTTTCTGTCTAGCGACCTTTTGGAAGGCCGGGGGGTGGGGACGCGGGGCGGGGATCTGGCGGCGGAGTACATCGCGAGCCAGTTTGCAGTGGCGGGGGCCAAGCCGGCGGGGGATGGCGGCACGTATTTCCAGAGGGTTCCATTGGTTGGGGTGACGACGCAGGCGGATTCTACGCTGGTAGCCACGGGAGGCGGCAAGAGCGCGGGTTTCGAGTGGCAGAAGGAGTTTGTAGGAGCTTCGCACCGGCAGCGATTGAATGAAAATTTCGATGCCGAGGTAGTATTTGTGGGCCATGGCATTGTGGCGCCGGAGGAGCGCTGGAACGACTTCAAGGATGTGGACGTGCGCGGGAAGATCATCGTGCTGTTTACGAACGAGCCGCAGCCGGGGAATCCTGAAGTTTTCAAGGGCAAGACGCTGACTTACTACGGGCGGTGGACGTACAAGTATGAACAGGCGGTGCGGATGGGAGCGCTGGGAGCGTTGATTGTCCATACGACTCCTACCGCTGGTTATGGCTGGGAAGTGGTGCGGAATTCGTGGAGCAAGGAAGACCCGCAGGTGAAGTTGGAGGCGGGCAAACCGGCGCTGGCGCTGGCTGGTTGGATGACGCAGGAGGCCGGGCAGAAGCTGTTCGCTTTGGCGGGCAAGACGGTGGAGGAGATGCTGCAGGCGGCCGATTCGCGGGACTTCCGGCCGATGCCGCTGGGGATACGGCTGCGCGGGAATCTGAATGCGAAGATCCGGACGATTGAGAGCAAGAACGTGGCGGCGGTGGTGCCGGGCAGCGATGCGCGGTTGAAAGACGAGTATGTGATTTTCACGGCTCATTGGGATCACCTGGGCATCGCGCTGGCGGTGAACGGGGATACGATCTATAACGGCGCGATCGATAATGCCACCGGCTGCGGGATTCTGCTGGAGACGGCGCGGGCCTGGGCTTCGCTGGAGCAGAAGCCGCGGAGGTCGGCGCTGTTTCTCTCAGTGACGGCCGAGGAAGCGGGACTGCGGGGATCTGAATACTACGGGCAGCATCCGTTGGTGCCGCTGGCGAAGTCGGCGGTGGATATCAACTACGACGCGCTGTTTCCGTGGGGGCGGACGAAGGATATTGTTACGCTGGGCGCGGAGCGGACTACGGTCTGGCCGATTGTGCAGGAGGCGGCGCAGCGGTATCAGTATGACCTTCAGCCGGACCCGCGGCCTGAGCAGGGAAGCTACTACCGGTCGGATCACTTTATGTTGGCGCGGGCGGGGGTGCCGTCGTTTTCGGTGAAGACGGGGTCGCTGATTTTCGGCAAGTCACCGGCTTATTCGGCGGAGATGTTTGGGGAGTACAACACGCTGCATTATCATCAGCCGTCGGATGAGTATCACGAGGAGTGGGGTTTTTCGGGGATTGAGCAGGCGGCGAAGTTTGGGATGTTGATCGGGTTGAATGTGGCGAATTCGGACGTGATGCCGACTTGGAATGTGGGGGATGAGTTTTTGCCGGCGCGGGTGGCTAGCGGGGTGAAGTAAGTTTGTTTTGACGAACGGTTGGGTGTCTGGATTGCGCGGTGATGGAGGTTGAAGAATCGTTGCCCGGCGTGCTTATCCTCCCCTGAAACCCGGTTCGATCTCCTGATCCAGATACGCGGATTGCGCGGGGCGTCATGGCATGGCAAGGTTATTTTGGCTGTTAGAATTGACCAATGAGCGAAACTACGGAAGACCTGCGGCGAGAGGCTGAAAAACGGCGGCTGGAAGTGATTCTGGCCGAGATAGAACTGGCTATCATCTTGCAGCGGTTGTCTTATTCGGAGCATTCCCTGGGCGATTCGCCGGCTTCGAACCGGGCGCACGGCAATGCGGTGGATTCGCTGGTGCGGGCGCGCCATCTGCTTTCGCAGGCGCCTGACGGCAAGGAAGAAATGTGGCGAACGCTGGAGGCGAAGATCACCGAGCTGGAAGGACTGCTCGGCCAGCGGCCTGTGTAGGAATTGACAAAGAGCGCAAGAGCGCGACCTGGGGTCACGCGCGGACCCGGGGTCCGCCGTCCTCTGGGGGATCAGACTGGACTTACATGAGGTTCGGTTACCGCCTTTCGAGTTGCATGCGCATTCCGTAGCGCGTGCGTAACGTGATTTGGGCGCGGTGGGCTACGCGCTGGCCGGGATCGAGGCGCATCCGCCAGCGCTGCCCGATTGTGGCTAGAAGTAGAATTCCTTCCGTCCAGGCGAAGCGTTCTCCAATGCAGATCCTGGGTCCTCCGCCGAACGGGTAGTAGGAATATCTGGGCCGTTGGTCCTTCGCGCCGGCGGTCCATCGTTCGGGATCGAAGCGTTCGGGATCGGGGAAATATTCGGGATTGCGGTGCATTACGTAGGGGCTCAACATGCAGAGAGATCCGGCCGGGATTTCGTAGCCGGCGATTTCGTGATCGTGCATGGCCAGGCGGCTGAGGGCCCAGGCGGGCGGATAGAGGCGCATGGATTCGGCGAAGACCATTTCGGTGTAGGGGAGTTGGGGAAGGTCGTCGAAGGCTGGCGGTCCGCCGGTCAGGACCGAGTTCAGTTCCTGGTGCATGCGGGCTTCTACTTCCGGATGTTGGGAGAGCAGATACCACGTCCAGGTTAGCGCGTTGGCGGTGGTTTCGTGGCCGGCCATGAAGAGGGTCAGCGCCTCGTCGCGCACTTGCGTATCGGTCATGCCGCCGCCATCGCCTTGTTCATCCTGCGCCAGCAGCAGCATGGAAAGAAGGTCTCCGCGGTCGTCTCCGCTTTCGCGGCGTTCATTGATGATGGAGTAGATTTTCTTATCCAGAAAGCCGCGGGCGCGCTCGAAGCGGCGCATGGAGGGCAGCGGCATTTTCTGTAGAAACTCGGTGAAAGGGATTAGCATCATGTTGAACATCCCGAGCACATCGGTCATGGCGCGGCCGATCTCATCGGCGTCCTCCTCCACTTCGGCGGCGAACAGGGTTTGCGCGACGATGGCTAAGGTGAGGCGCATCATTTCTTCCGAGATGTCGCGGGTTTCGCCGGTGGTCCAGCGGGCCGAGGAACGTTCGGCGCATGCGACCATGGCGGCGGCGTATCCGGCAATGCGTTGGCGATGGAAGGCGGGCTGCACAAGGCGGCGCTGGCGGAGATGGAACTGGCCTTCGCTGGTCAGTAGCCCTTCGCCCAGCAGGATTTTGGCGCGTTGCATGATGCGGCTTTTCTGGAATTTGCCGTTGTGGGTTACCAGCACGTCCTGCACATATTCCGGACGGTTCAGCAGGTAGAAACTCTGCTTGCCCATGGTGAAGAAGGCGATGTCGCCGTACTGGCGGGCGACGTTCAGGAGAAACAACGGCGGATCTTTACGGAACTGCGGAAATACTCCGAATAGGGGTCTGCCTTTCGGACCCGGCGGTAAGACCGCGGTTGGCATACCCTATTTTAGCGGCTGACGGTTGAAGAGCGACAGTTTTTCACGATCCAAGGTGACGCCGAGGAAGGCGAGGCACATTTCATCTTCGGTGCCTTCGCCCCAGCCGACTACTTTGAGCGGATCGCTGGGGTTCTTCGGATTGTCCTTGGTGTTATCGAAAGTGCAACTCAGCTTTACGGTGCTGCCGGCGGGTAGGGCAAACGGTTCCTGGAAGGTATAGAAGCCCTGCCAGTTGAAATCCCAGTCGTCGATTTGAATCATGTCACTGGTGGAATTGGCGCCGGCCAATTGCACGTTGATCTTTCGGCCCAACAGATGCATGTGCGGGGCGATTTGGATGGCGTGGGCGTCGAAGAAAAAGGGAATAGTGAACTTGGCGGTTACTTCCCTGGCCGCCTCGCCTGGCTGAATCTTGAAGCTGGTATTGACGATGGGGAGGTAGCGCATGCGGCGCTGCACCGGGGTCTTTGCGTAGTAGAGTCCTACTTTGGTCTGATCGGGGCCGGGGTGGCCGTTGGGGAAGTAATGCACCTGCATGACGATTTTGGCGTTCCGGGGTAGCAGCAAGCCGACGCCATCGGGGAGGCTTTGCACTTGCGAGCCAGGGACCCAGCCGCCTAATCCGCCGGTAAGATCGAGAGCGGCGGCGATGCCGTTGAGGGTTTGGACGTCGAAGCCGGGTCCGCCGTAGCAGGTGTAGCCGGGGCTGCCGTCTTTGCCGTCGAGCTTATCGGCTTCGCCCTGGGTATCGATGAAGAGCAGCACGTGGTGGACGATTTGTTTGTTGCCGGGGAGTACTTGCACGGCGGTGATCCATTTATCCACATCCAAGCCGGTGGGGAGGACGAAGCATCGATAATCGTCTTTCTTACGGGGGACGTCGTAGCTTTGGGGCATCTGGACGATCAGGTCGGGGTCGCCCAGTTGCCACTCGCCGATAGCGGGCGCCGGATCGGGAAGGTCGGCCGGGTCGCCCTGGGGGGCTCCGGCGGCAATCCAATCGAGGATGGTCTGGCGTTCGTCGCTTGCGAGGCCGTAGGAATCCTTGAAATCGCCGTGACCGGGGACGGGCTTCCAGGGCGGCATGATGTTATCGGAGACGACGCGTTTGATGTCGTCGGCCCAGGTGGCGGCGTCGTCGAACGTCATGAGCGCGAAGGGTGCAATGTCGTTCGGGCGGTGGCAGCGCTGGCACTTGGCTTGGATGATGCGGGAGACTTCGCGCGAATAGGTGGGCCCGGCGTAAACGGGGGCGAGGGATGCGAGGGCGGCGAGAGCGAGAACCGGAATGCGCATATCGGGTCGGAGTAATCCTATTATGATCTATTTCTCAATCTTCTATAAGGAACAAGGGAAATGGACGATAGGTATAGTGATATGAGCCTCACACCGCTTACCTTTACTGGAGTCAGCAAGTACTCCACCGATTTCCAGACCATTCTCACGCGGGCGGTGTCGATCGCCAATATTCCGGCGAAGGCAATTCAGAATCAGCAGACGGATCTGGTGCAGAAGAAGCTGATTGTGTCGAATCTGCAGACGGCGGCGGCGGGGCTTGCGTCGAGTTTGACGGCGCTTACGGCGATTGGCGATAGTAAGGGGCTGTCCGCGAGCAGTTCCGATAGCACCAAGGTGGCGATACTTACCAGCACCGGAACCACGGCCGCAAGCTACACGGTGAGCGAAATCACCTCCGTGGCCAAGGCTGCCTCGGAGACATCCGCCGTTGGGTATGCGGATTCGAGCACCACGGCGGTTTCTTCGACCGGTTCGCTAACGTTGACTGTCGGCAGCCACGATTACCCCATCACACTGACCTCGGACACGAACAATCTGGCTGGACTGAGGGACGCGATCAACAAGCTGGGCGTGGGCGTGACGGCGAGCGTGCTGACCACGGGAACCGGATTGACTCCGAATTATCTTTCGGTTTCCGCCAACGACACCGGGGCGAAGGCGCTCAGCGTTACCGACGATCCCGCCGGCGCGGCGACCGCGCTTTTAACAAGCACCAACCAGGGGGCTAATGCCGTTTTCAACTTGAACGGCGTTCCGGTCAGCAAGTCGTCCAATACGATCAACGACGTAGTCCCGGGGATCAGTTTTTCGATTCTGGGGACCACGAGCGGAGGTACGGTCAGTTTGACGCTTGCTACCGACCGGAGCACGCTGACTAGCGCTTTGCAGACTTTTGTTTCGAACTACAATGCGGTGAGCACGCAACTGGACGGACAGATCGGCCCGTCAGCGGGGGTATTGTCGGGAGACTTCCTGATCCGGGAAGTGCAAGGCGACCTTCGCTCCCTCACCGGGTTTCAGGGTACGGGCGCCGTGAAGAACTTTTCCGATCTGGGGTTGGAATTGAGCAACACCGGCGCACTTTCGCTGAATACGACTACATTGAATGGCTTGTCCGCCAGTGCGATCGATTCGGCATTCACATTTGTAGGCACTTCAGTGAGCGGACTGGGGAGCTTGAATTCGAAATTCACCCAGTTGAGCGATCCGATCAGCGGACTGATCAAGATTCAGCAGGATCAGTACGACGTCACCAACACCCGGCTGACGAGCGATCTGGCGGACATCACCGACAAAGTTGCGCTGCTGCAAACGGTGACGGCGCAGAAATTGCAGGCAGCCGATTCGCTTTTGGCGCAGCTCGATTCGCAGCAGAGCGTGCTTACCGGGGTATTGCTGAGCGTGAACAACGCGCTGTACGGAACAACCACAGTGACCAAATAATCTATGTGCAACGTTGAAATGATTCTTCAGCAGTTGGAGTTGGCCCAGAGGGAACTGGTGGCGGTAAATCCGTCGGATTTCGAGAGTTTGGAGCGTTTGGGGAGGAATCGGGGGGCGGCCATCGATGCGGTGCTGGCGTTGATTGCGGATTCCAGACTGAGCACGGGCCAGCTAGACCGGTTGAAACGCGTTTACCTGGGCGGAATTCTGAGCGTGGAGCGAATTCTTGGTGCGCGGCAGATTATCCGGGAGGAACTGTTGGGCCTTAACCAACAGGGACATCTGCTGGCAGGCTATCAAATTGGGTCGAACTGTGGGCTAACAACTCAGTCTTAACTTGCTCGATGACGGGTTGCCAGCTTTTCGGCTCAGTCTGGCGGAAAAGCCGCATGCTGGGATACCACGGGGTGTCGGTGCGGTCGAGCATCCAACGCCAGTCGGGATTATAAGGTAAGAGCGTCCACACCGGTTTGTTCATCGCGCCTGCCAGGTGGGCGACCGACGTATCGACAGAGATTATCAGATCCAGATTGGCGATGGCGGCGGCGGTATCGGCAAAGTCTGTGAACTCAAGACCGAGCGGAACGGTTCCGGCGAGCGGCAAATCTTTTTGCAAACTGTAAAAGCAAATTCCGGAAAGGTTCAGGAGGGTTGAGAAAAGTTCCAGGGGGATGGACCGGTTGCGGTCGTTTTGGTGGCCAGGGTTGCCGGCCCAAACCAGCCCGACATTGAGATCAGCCGAGACCGGTATCCGTTCGCGCCATCTTGCTTTCAAGCTGGCGGGCGGAGCGATGTAGGGCAGCTGGGCTGGAATTGTCTCTTCTACGGTGCGGAAGATTCCGGGAAGGCTGAGCAGGGGGACGTGAAAATCAAAGGCGGGCAGGTCTGTTCCGCGGGCTATCACCTGATCGATTCCGGCAACGGAATAGAGCGCGCGGACAAGCGGAAGCTGACACTGAAATATGAGGAAGCCGCAGCGATCCTTCACCATCGCCGCATAGCGGACAAACTGCAGCGTATCGCCGAAACCTTGCTCGGCGTGAACTAGTATTCGTGCGCCGGGCGTCGCAGTTCCGGTCCACAGGGG
>JANXXV010000200.1 GCA_025350445.1 Bryobacteraceae bacterium
AGGAACTCACGCAAAACGGACTCGCTTCCGGCGGCCAAGTCCGCCGGGTTCCTCGTTCGCTTGGCACCGCCGGAAGCGGCCTTTGCGCTCTCAGGTATCTTAGCTGAAAACTAGGGTCATTCATATAGTACTTTCCGCCTACCTCAGAGAAACATAAGGGTTTAGTACGTTGGGGCAACCCATGGGCGTTTTGCTACCGAGAGGTCACGTTCAAAGAGCAACCTATCGCTGGGATTGCCTCGCAGAATGACGTCGCCCTCGGCGCTCGACAGCACGTCGAAGGCACGCTTGCTATGTCCGGTCTTGCGGTAGGCGTTGGCTAGCGAACGCGCGGTTCGCCCTGGGAGCGGATCCGGTGCGGAGAGGGATTTCTCCAGAAACGGAATAGCTTCCTGAAAGCGCTGCCTGCCGCACAGCAGCAGGCCGAGGCCGCGGTTTGCAACAGGGTCGTTGGACCTGGCGGCCAGCGCGGTTCGATACTCGCGCTCGGCGTCCGTTTTGTTTCCCAGCGCCAACTGCAGGTCACCCATCAGTACGTGGCCGGCAGTCAGTTGTGGGTTAATCTCGAGGGCGACCGCCAGAGTCGTTGCCGCTTCAGCGAATTTCCGCTGAGCCGCTAACGCATTGGCGTAGTAGAAGTGGCCGTAGGATTCCTTCGGGTTAATGGCCGTGGCACGCTGATAGTGCTGCCTGGCCTCGTCGAACCTTCCGGCTTGGGCAAGCAGCGAAATCAGGTTCACGTGACAGGTTAGGTTTTCATCCTCAACTATAAGAGTTTGTTCCAGTTGCCCGATTGCCTCCTCAATGCGACCAGACCGTTCGTACGCGATGGACCGGCGAATATGACCCTCCGTACCGCGGTCCGCCGCGGCCAATTCTTCGCGGAGCGGGTCGGCCATGGGCGGGGGAACTTCGTCCAGCTCACGGGCGATTGCCAGTGCCGCGTTGGCCTTCTGCTTGTCACCGAGCCCCCTGTAGGCCTTGGCGAGGGCCAATTGAGCGTCCCGGTATGCGGGTGCAAGGGTGCAGGCCAGTTCAAACCGATGGGCGGCTTCGGCGAGTTGTCCGGCGGTGTCAGCCAGCCGGCCTAAACCGAATTGGGCCTGGGCGGCGTTCGGATTGGAGCTCAAAACGAGTTCGTATTCCTTCTTGGCGTCAAGCGGGTGGCCGGCGGATGCCAGGGCGTCCGCCAGGTGCAGACGGATGGCGGCATCTGACGGCGCCCGGTCCAATGCCAGATGGAACTGGACAGCCGCATCGGCAAACTGTTTGCGGCGGAAGGAAATCATTCCCAGATAATATGGCCAGCGCGGGGACGCTCCGCCCAGGCGGATCGCGCGCCGATAACAGGCCACAGCGC
Organism: Bryobacteraceae bacterium; assembly: GCA_025350445.1. The sequence goes on from JANXXV010000200.1 coordinate 1,361, forward strand.
CGTCATCCAATCCGTAGACGTGGAGCACGATTCCGTACTCGCCGGACGCGGCGGCGTCTGATGGATCGGCGGCCGCCGATTGGTACGCCCGTTCCATCTGCGTCCGGACGAGCGGCGAAAATGCTCCGGCTGGAAGTGCCGGGATTGGGGGCGCGGATTTCTGGCATGCGCACACGGCAAGCAACGCCAGACCAAGGACTGGGACTGTCCAGGTTCGCATCAGCGAGTATTATAACGTTAGTTCCCGATGCCAAAATCTACCCTCCGCGCAGCGCCCGAGAGGCTTCTGGCGGCCGCCGTGATGTGCGCGCTGGCCGGATGCCGCGCACCGGGTCCGGCGGAGTGGCAAGCCGCTCAATTCCGTGATGTGGCACACGAGGCAGGCGTGATCTTTCAGCATTTTAACGGTGCCGCGGGCCGATATTACTTGCCGGAGATTGCCGGTTCGGGCGTCGCACTGTTTGACTACGACAACGATGGCGATCTGGACATGCTGATCGTCCAGGGCGATTTCGTCGTTCCGCCTGCTTCCGGGGAGCGATCGTTGTTTCCGGCGCCGGGAAAGCGTGGTAGCCGGCTGTTCCGAAATGATCTGATTCCCGGCGGGAAGCTGCACTTTACCGACGTTACGGATGAGTCCGGCCTGCGCCTGGAAGGAGTGGGCATGGGCGCCGCGGTGGCGGATATCGACAACGATGGCGATCTGGACCTCTACGTTACCTGCTACGGGACCAGCAAGTTGTACCGGAACGATGGCGGCGGCCATTTCACCGACATTACAGGGGCTTCGGGAACAGCCGTCAAGGGTTGGACCACAAGTGCCGTGTTCTTCGACTACGATCGGGACGGACTGCAGGACCTTTTTGTGACGAGTTACGTGAACTTCAGTCCGGCGATTCATAAGAATTGCAAGGGGCCGGGTGGTGAGAAAGACTACTGCGGACCGGACGTCTACGACGGGCTTCCCAGCCGGCTGTTTCACAACCTGGGAGGCGGGCGGTTTGAGGATGTGACGGAGAAATCGGGAATTGGCGCAGCGGCTAGTTCGGGCCTGGGCGTGACGGCGGTTGACCTGGATGGCGACGGCTGGCTGGATCTTTATGTCGCCAATGATGGACGGCCCAACCACCTGTGGCTGAACCGGCACAACGGGACATTCATGGAAAGTGCGCTGGAGCTGGGCGCCGCCTTGCCGGAAACCGGGAAAGCGAGGGCCGGGATGGGTGTGGCGGCAGCGGACATCAATGGCGGCGGGAGGCCCGATCTGCTGGTCACGAACCTGACGAACGAAGGCGCATCGTTGTTCGAGAATCGCGGATCGGCGGGATTCTCGGAGGTGTCCGAATCACGCGGTTTGAGCAAAGCCACGGTCGCCTATACAGGATTTGGCGTGGGTTGGTTCGATTCACTGAATTCGGGACGGCTCGATCTCTTTATTGCCAACGGCGCGGTGAAGATCGACCCAGCCCGGCGGGGCGGAGCCTATCCCTACGCGCAGCGGAATCTGTTGCTGCGGAACATGGGCGGGCCCAGCCCGAATTTGATCGACGTTTCGGGGCAGTCAGGCGAAGGGCTCAGCTACAACGAAGTGAGCCGGGCCGCGGCCTTCGGCGACCTGGATAACGATGGACGGGTCGATATTGTGGTGACGAACAATGCCGGTCCGCTTCGCCTGCTGCGGAATGAAAGCAGCAACAGCAACCATTGGTTGACGGTTCGGGCCGACGGCGGACCTTCAAACCGGTTCGGATACGGAGCTGCGCTAGAGCTCAGGCGCGGCGCCAAGCCTCCGCTGCGGCGGATTGTTCAGACGGGCTATGGTTATTTGACGGCCAACGATGGGCGCGTTCATTTCGGGCTGGGACCGGAAGCAGGGCCCGTGGCCGTCGCGGTGCGGTGGCCCGATGGCGTTGGTGAATCGTGGGTCTTCCGGGAGACGGACCGGATTGTCACTGTCCGCCGCGGGTCGGGCAAACCTGAGAAATAGGGCATAATAGACGGATATGCGCAGCGCTTTCTCCGCCCTTCTGTTTCTTTTCACTGCCGCCCTTTCCGCTACGGAACCGAACATGACGCGGCCGAAATACACTGCCGGCAACCACTTGATCAGGCCTTCCGGCTATCGGGAATGGATGTTTGTCGGGTCGAGCCTCGGGATGGGTTATTCGGAGGCTGCACAGGGCGCAACGGACCGCCCGCAGCAATTCCACAATGTCTACATTCAACCGGAGGCTTACCGCGCTTATCTGGCCACCGGGAAGTTTCCGGATAAGACCATGCTGGTGATGGAGGTGATAACCGGCGGCACAAACGCCTCGATCAACAAGCAGGGGAAATTCGAAGATAAGTTCGTGGGGATTGAAACGGCGGTCAAAGACGAATCGAAGGTTGCCGAGAAGTGGGCCTATTACAACTTCATTGCTTCCGACGGAAAGGCTCTGCCCGAGGCGAAGGCTTTTGCCAAGGACAACTGCTGGTCTTGCCACAATCAACACGCCGAGGTGGATAACGTGTTCGTCCAGTTCTACCCGGTGCTTCGGGCGGCGCGGCACTAGTTCATGGGGCCGATATGGCGCCATTGCAGGGCTACGTCGGTCAATGCTTTGGATTGGCTGAGGTAGGCCGGGGTGACTTCTTTCCCGATGCTATTCCAGAGTGTCATTCCGGTGGCCATGCTATAGGCCTCCGCGTAAAGCTGCGAACAGATGGAGGCGTCTTTTTCGTGTGCGGAGATCTCTTGGGTCACCCAGAGACCCGGGCCTTGTGCCCTGCGGAAAATCGTCCCTATCGAGCGAAGCGAGTACGGAGTGTTAAGCCGGACCAGCGCGTTGACTACAATATCCCAGGATGTTTCCCGATCAAGCGACAGGTCGCGGCGAACGCGGAATAGATATTTCCCGACGTAACCGTGGAGGAGGCTAACGTGAACGCCCCGCCGGGTGGCTTCGCACATGCCAACCTTCGCACCGGCATACACTGCGGCATGGGTCCAACGAGCGTCGTCGGGCGCGTAGCCGCCGCTTTCTTGCACGTCTGCGATCTTTTTGGATATGCCCGTAAGCTTGACCGGGCTGAACAGAATCAGATCGCCCGGGTGCATCAGCGAAATGTCCGGATAGTAACCGAAGCTGCGCAATTCCGGAGGGAGAGGACCGTCGGGAATCCATTTCGGGAGAGTTTCCGAGCCGTCAATTTTGTCCGGGTCTAGAAACGTTTGTGGCAATGCTAGCGCACGTGCGCTGTTGCCGGCATCGCCAGCGAGTGATGGATTTGAACCGAACGGACGATTCCATCGGATGAGGAAAATACGACTCGCGAACCTGCGATCAGCCCGAGTTCTTCGGCAGATTCGCCGCGGTAGCCTTCGATTTTGTCGAACGTGAACGAGAAGATTTCTTTCGTCTTGATGTCTTCTGTGTAGGCCAGCCCTACCGGATTGACTCGTACTATTGTGCCTGTTTGGCGCGGCATTAGCTGATCCAATTGTCCCTGAGTAAGTGATCGGCTGTCAATCACAGATGAATGACTTTTAATTTCTTATCGTGAAGTCTTTTCATTGCAACACTTACTAACGCCAGGTGCGCGCCGCTCCCGGCGCGTAAGGCCGGCGCCTTTCTGGTCGATAAGAATAGAGGCGGGTAAGCGCGGTTCGGTGCGAAACCCAACCGGATAGACGGCGTCACACAATTGGAGCCGTCTCCGATCGACAAGCTGGGGGACATTGCAATGCTGAATTCGCAGATTGATTCGGAAGAGCGGGAGAAACACCAGGGGACCGTGGCACGTGTAAATCCTGTGGGCTTATGCTTCGTGGAAGAGATCTATTCCAAGGAGATCTATTGCTTCCAATTCGATAAAGTGGACGGCTATGCAGGGCAAACGGCCAAGGAACTGGGATTGCGCCTGGGCAAGGTGGTCGATTTTACGACGGACGCCCATCATCTGGTTCAGCAAGTGAAACTGGCGGCTTAGTATTAGATTTCGTTCCGGTCACAAATTCTCATTCAGGTAAGCGGGGATTGTGCTAAGCTAATAGGTCGTTACGCCTTAACACCAGCAGTAATCCAAAAGGGAACGGACGGGTGGGTGAGTGGTTAAAGCCAACAGACTGTAAATCTGTCCATCCTTGCGATGTACGAAGGTTCGAATCCTTCCCCGTCCACCAGAAGTTAGTTTATAGTGTATAGGTAAGCCGTTGTAGCTCAGTTGGTAGAGCGCGTCCTTGGTAAGGACGAGGTCACCAGTTCAATCCTGGTCAACGGCTCCAGACTTTGTTCTAAGGGTACCTTTCCTGTTCGGCTTCCAGACAGAGAATAAGGGTTTTATATATGGCGAAGGAAAAATTTGACCGCAGTAAGCCGCACGTAAATATCGGGACGATCGGACACATCGATCACGGCAAGACGAC
>JANXXV010000210.1 GCA_025350445.1 Bryobacteraceae bacterium
CGATGGCGCGGTCGAAGCGCGGGATCGCTTCGTCCTGCCGCCCGAGCACCGCCAAAAGGAAGCCGACTTCATCCTGAAGCGCGGCGGATTTCGGATTCATTGCGGCGGCCTGCTCAAATGCCTTCAATGCCTCGGAGGCATTGCCTTTGAATTTGAATTCCTTGCCTTGTGCGATCCACTGCGGCAGGGTTTGCGCGGACAGCGCGGATCCGGCCAGCAGCACGAGCATCAAAATTGCGTTGCGCATAAAACAACTTCAGTCTACCTGAGCGCCCTTCCGGCCGAGTCGAGCGCGTAGGAAAGAGTCTCCCCGATTTGACTAAGTACCCGGAAAGGCCCGCCGGGCCCCGCCCCCGTAGCCTGCCCCTGGCCGGGCTTGTGATCCGGGAACCATTCGCAGCGGCCGGGGTGCAGACCACGGGGTCCGCCTTCCAAATTGCATTTCAACGCTGTCTGGTTATTTTGCAGAGACGAAACCAGCCTGTTGATGGAACATCATGCATCTACGTCCTTCAGCCTGAAGACGGCATCGAGTGGCGCGTTTCGAGGCATCTCGGGTTGGGCGGCCGCGCCGGAAGCGCCGGACTAGGAGTCTGTCGGAATGAAGCTGTTTTCGACCAAGAATCAATCACTTACAGACCATGCAACGTTCGTAAGTTATTGATTCTACGTTCGAGAAATTCTATCTCCGACAGACTCCTAGACCCCGGAGTGTGCCCCGACCTCTCTCACCGTGGTTCGTCCGGCCAGCGCATTCTCGATCACTTTGGTTCGCTGTAACTCTTCTTGGCTCAATGTCGCGCTCTGCTATCGGTAGGGGTGACAGAATCGCTGAACAACTACACTTTATGCCCCGACCATTGACACAGTGCCTTAAAAAGGTCACAACTACACCCATGCTCAGACCAGGGTGTGTTCTCGCAAGCCTCGTTTTGCTTTGCTTCTTGGCGGCCCCTCTGCCCTTAGGCGCACAGGCTGTTTACGGCAGTATTGTCGGCACCGTCCTCGATCCTTCCGGCTCCGCTGTCGTCGGCGCCAAGGTGACAATTACCGATATTGGCCGCGACGTCTCAAACACAAACACCACCAATGAATCCGGTAACTTTACGCAGCGTTACCTGATCGCCGGAACCTATCGCGTCCGGATCGAAGCCCCCGGGTTTCAGGGCTTTCTGCAGGACAAAGTCAGTGTGTCTGTCGATTCCGAAACTCGCCTCGAAGCCCGTCTTTCAGTGGGCGACGTCACCCAGACTATTGAAGTTAGCGCCGAGGCCTCACTGCTGAAAACAGAACGAAGCGACGTGTCATCCACCTGGAGTGGAAAGACCGTCACCAGCCTTCCCATCCTTGGCAGGCGATTCACCACATTCCAATTGTTGACGCCCGGAATCGTTCCGCAGCCCGGCAGCCTCACGGCCGCCTCCGCCGAGAATCCGCAGGGTTCCTACCGCATGCTGGTGAACGGACAAAGTTTCGCGGGCACTTCGCATCTTCTCGATGGCACCGATAATCACGACGCCGTGCTCGGTTGGATCGTGATCAATCCCACCCTCGAATCGGTGACCGAAGCGAAAGTCACCACCGCGAACTACGACGCGGAGTTCGGCACCGCTTCGGCGGGCGTGGTTAGTGCACAGACCAAGTCCGGCACTAATGTGTTCCACGGCAGCGGCTTCGAGTATCTGCGCAACGATCATATTCAGGGGCGCAATCCGTTTACCCAGGCGCGTCCGATCTTCGGCTCTAACGGCCGGCTCATTCCCATCACGCAATGGAATCAATTCGGCGGATCGTTCGGCGGGCCGATCAAACGGAACAAGCTTTTCGTGTTTGGAGATTATCAGGGAACCCGGCGCAACATCGGCGGCAGCGTGCTGCTTAGAGTGCCCACCGCGGCCGAACGGGGCGGAGATCTCACCGGACTGAACGTCAACGTCTTTGATCCGCTTAGCAGCAATACGTTGGCCGGCCGCACGCAGTTTCCCGCCAATGTAGTTCCGGTCAGCCGGTTAGCACCCCAGTCCCAAAAATTGCTGGCTCTGGTTCCGTTGCCCAATTCCACCGCGACGCTGGACCAGCCCAACTACGCTGGCTCCGGCAGCGTAAAGTCGAATGAAGATCAGTTCAATACCCGGGTAGATCATTACCTTAACGAGAAGATTCACATCTTCGGCCGCTACAGTCTGGCGCAGTTCAAGACCACCGCGCCCGGCGCTTTTGGGTTGGCTGTTGGACCGGGCTTTGAACCGGGCGGCGGTACCAGCGCGTTCGCCGGCGTCTCGGATTCGCGCAACCACAGCATCGCGGCCGGCTTTGACTATACAGTGCGGCCGAATCTGTTGACCGATTTCCGCTTCGGCTACTTCCGCTACAAGGTCTTCGTAACACCGGATACCCTGGGCACCAATCCGGCGAAGGCGCTGGGTATCCCCGGCCTGAACAACGATGCCTTCACTTCCGACATGCCCGCCTTC
>JANXXV010000211.1 GCA_025350445.1 Bryobacteraceae bacterium
TTTTGAGGGCTTTTCCTTGATGCGGTCGCGCCCAGGATTTTGGGCTTTAGATCCGGCGTCGGTTCGTTCGAACAAACCATCGATGACCAGGCCCGCGTCCATCTATCCCGGCCAGCGGCGCCCAAACGTTCACAGAAATCCGAACCTTAGGGAAGATCGTTGTTGCTGTCAAAGAAGATACTATCAGGACAAAAAAGTGCCCTCTGGTCCATCTCGCTGTCGGACGAATGAGCGGTACGAAACCTAAACACCCGTTCCCGCAAGCACGCTTTCCTTCAGCCCACTCGCTTCTCACCGACTGCTCGCTGCACCAGAGGGGCAGGTTAAAAGAGTAACTTCATCAATTCGTCTTCTATTCTAGCAATCAATCCGCCGAGTGCAAACAATTTTTAAGCTGATGAAAACACAAATCTTCGATATTCGGGCCCACCCTGGATTGGGGCAGGTGGATGCGAGTGGTGTGTCGCTATGACACACTGTTGGTGGATGCGCGTTCGACTATTGCTAGGCCTGCTGGCGGCTGGGGTTATGTTCGCCCAAACCGCGGACGAAGATTTCAAGATTTACACCGAACACCCTCGCTTGCTTCTGAAGGCGCAGCGGCTAAAACTGCTGCACCGGGAGAGCGAGCGGAGGTCACAACGCTGGCAGCAACTGGAAGCACTGGTGCTGGGCAAGGTACAGATGCCCGAGCCAGGTTTCGCCTCCGCGCTGGTCTACCAAGTGAACGGCGAGGACGCGGTGGGCAGGCAGGCCATCGCCTGGGCGCTCGCTCCTGCGGCGACGGATCTGCGTCAACTGGCCCTGGTCTATGATTGGTGCCAACCCTTGTTGAAAGAAACGGAGGCAACGGCGCTGCGGGCGAAACTGCAAAAGGGCATTGAGCAGAGCGCTAAGGCTTCGGATGTGGCGACCGTGCGATCTAGAGTGTTCGCCGCGGTAGCCGTGGAGGATGACGCGGCGCTGAAGAACACTGTCACGGGTTGGTGGCGTAAGCAACTGGCTCCGTCATTGAAGAGCGGCTCACGAACGCTCGCTCGCGCCGAGGTGTATCCGATGTTCGAAATCCTGCACGCCGTGCGCGACACCGTGAACGTTGAAATGCGCGAGGATGCCGCAAAGTTCTTTCAGGAACTGCCTGCGTACCTGCTGCTCAGCTATTACCCTGCCGTCTACCCAGCGGCCGAAAACGATTATCGGGTGCCACTGTATTCGGGAAACGGCGAGCCTGACCTGAAGGCCGCCGCATTCTCCCGTGCCGCTGAACTGAGCATTGTGGCCTTCGATCCCAACGCCGTGGAAAGCCAGTTCCTGCAAGGATGGCTGATCCATGACAAATTCATGATGCGTGGAGTGCAGGGGATCTGCTACGAATTCCTTTGGGCGAACCCCTATCAGCCGGGTCTCAGCTATTTCCACATGCCTTTGAAGTTTCACGACACCAAGAATGGCCGGCTGTTCATTCGCTCCAGTTGGGACGACGATGCCACGTGGCTGGGGTACTTTGACGGTAAGGTGCAGTTATTCGAAGATGGAAGGATTCAGCCGCTATCGTTGCAGACGCAGAAGGAGCCTACTATGATTGGCGACAATGCGATCCTGTTGGGCAATAGCAAAATGAAACTCGATCTCGATCCGGAGAGTCCTACGTCGTATTTCATCATCGGCCTGAAGCCGCATCAAAAGTATTTGATCGAAGCCGACGACGAGGAACTGACCGAGGATGAAACTGACGCCGGCGGAATCCTGGCGCTGAACTTCAAGCGCAAGGATAAGATGTCGGTGCGCATCGCGCTTCGACAGCCGCCGGCCCGGTCCTCGCTATAACATTTCCGCCACGCCATTTCTCCGGCCCTTCCCTCATCGAGCGGGCCGGTTCAGCCGGATCAACCGGTCCTTCATATCCGGCATCTTTGCCACGGCTGCGTGGACTCGCTGCGCCAGCCCGGCGAATTCCGTGTCAAATGTGCAGAGGACGATTCCAGCATGGCCCTCGGTCCGGTACCGATGAAGTTGCAGGAAGAGGCGGCGATTGTGCGATAGCAGAATTCGCCCTTCGGCGACCGTGAACGCCAGTACCGCGAGATCGGGCACGCCGGAGCTTGCCTTTGGGGAGTCGAGAGCGGTCAGAACGTCGTGACCCAGACGGCGCAGTTCCAACACGACCTGAAGTGCAACGTCTTCGTTTGAATAGAAACGAGCCATCAGGTTGCCTCATTGTCGAGAATGTGGAGCTCGATCTCGGCTGCGTGGGAGCGCGCGTACGCCCAGGCGTTCACAAGATCCTCCGCTCGAAGCGAAGGATACGCCGCCAGCAATGTCTGCTCGGTGCAGCCCAGCCGGCGCGCCTGCGCCAAGAGCCAAACTGGTATCCGGGTGCGAACGATACAGGATTCGCTTCCACATACTTCGGGACGGGAATCAATACCGGGAAAAGCATCCCCAAGATCCTGAACCACCCACTTCAGGATCTGCGCCCTTTCGCCGGGCGACAACGTTGGCAGTAGATTCTCAAAATCGCTCAGATTCGCCATGACGTTAGTTTAATTCCATTTGCCGGGTCGAATTCTCCCGCTGCGCCCAGCAGGTATAATCTTCGCAAAACGCGGGGCGCCTTGTCTGCGCGGATTCCCACGGGGGGTGGGGAGGCTTACCCGAACTTTTCACCGCACTCCGGACAGAACTTCACGTTTGGCCCCGCCTGCGTTCCGCACTTCGTACAGAAGCGCGGTCCAGCCTCAGGCGCCTGCTTTCCGCATTGGGGGCAAAACTTGGCGGCGCCTAACTCACAGCCGCACTTGCCGCACAGACGCTTTGCCTGTTGCAGGTTGGTGGCTGCCGTTTGAGCCGCCAGGACGGCTCCGGCGCTGACATCGACGTCCGCCGCGTATTTCTGTTCCGCGGCTTTCTCTTCCAACTGGCGGCGTGCCACTTCCACTTTCACTTGCGCCTGGCTGGCGGCGAGACTCTCGGCGAAGTCCGGTGCGCACTCTTCACAAAGGTTAGCCGCATCGTTCCAGCAGACTTCTTTGCAGACCCACCGACCGCACTTGGTACACTGCCGGAACGACGGTCGGGCTTCCTCGACAGCCTCGGCCAGCGCTGCGTCGTGCGCCTTGCCTCCAATAGCCCTCTGTACCTCCATCGCTGCGTTACCGGGCCGGTAGCCGATGCTGGTGAAAATGCTTCCGGCAGCGTTCAGGACGCTCTGCGCCATCCCCAGCACCGACGTCTCAAAGTGCGTCATATACCCGTTACCGCATTTGTCGCAGTAGAACTTGAACTGATAGCCCCGATCGGTGGATAGATCGTCGAAGTTGCGGGTGAATTGAATGAGGGACATGAATTCTCCATGTTATCGTTTTACTGTCCGTCATGATGAAAGTCGCTGAACTCTACCAACACCGTAAATTCCGTATGACTGAAGCCCCCATGCCCGATCCCGGCCCAGGGGAAGTGCAAGCGAGAGTCCGCGCCGTGGGAATCTGCGGGTCGGATCTGCACTACTTCTCTGAAGGCGCCATTGGCGGTACACCTGCAATCTATCCGTCGGTCCTCGGTCATGAACCAACCGGTGAACTTACAAAGATTGGCACGGGCGTCACCGGATGGTCGCCCGGAGATCTGGCCGTGCTGGAACCGGCCGTCTACTGCTACCACTGCGAATTCTGCACCACGGGCCACTATAACGTTTGCGAGAATATTGAGTTCCTCAGTTCCGCTGGTCTGCCGGGTTTCTTTCGTGAGTATGTGAACCTGCCGGCCAAGAACCTGCTGCCGCTTCCTGCGGGACTTGGGTTGCGGGACTCTACGCTCTTTGAGCCGCTCGCGGTGATTCTGCATTCGCTGAATTTTGCCTCTGTCCGTCCCGGCGAAACGGTCGCTGTGATCGGCGCGGGACCCATCGGTCTGCTAACTATCGCCGGGTTGAAACTGGCGGGTGCGGGCCGGGTATGGTGCGTTGATCCAATCGCCGAGCGGCGGGCGATGGCCAAGAGCATGGGAGCGGACGCAGTTATCGATCCGTCCACGGTTGACCCGGTGAGCGCCGTGCTGTCCGATACAGCCAAACGCGGCGTGGACATAGTGTTCGATTGCGCCAGCAAAAACGGCACAATCAATCAAAGTCTCGACATGGCGAGAAGCGCCGGCCGCGTGGTGATCACAGGTATTCCGTCGGCGGCGGAAGTGAACTTGAACTTCAGTACGATTCGCCGCAAGGAACTATACTTCTACACCGTGCGCCGCTCCAATCACACTACCCAAGAAGCTCTTCGCCTGTTGAGCGAACATCCAAAGCTTTTCGCTCCCGTAGTAACGCACACCAAGCCGCTAGACAGCATCCAGGACGCTTTTGAAATGCTGGAAAGCTATCGGGACGGTGTCGGCAAACTGGTCCTGGTTCTCGATTAGTTACTCATACCGCAGCGCCACCATCGGGTCCACCTTGGCCGCCCGGCGTGCCGGAATCAAGCAGGCTAGCAGCGCAACGCTACCCAGGATGACGACAACCGCACTCATCGTCAGCGGGTCGGTCGCGGTCACTCCAAACAGCAAGCTCGCCAGTAATCGTGTGAGCGCAAATGCTCCCGCGACGCCCAGAGCCACGCCGATTCCCGCCAGCATCATGCCGCCGCCAATTACCAGTCGCAATAGCTCTCCACCGCTCGCGCCCAGCGCGGAGCGTACGCCGAGCTCGTGCGTTCGCTGCACCACCGAATACGAAATCACGCCGTAAATCCCGATCGGGGCCAGCAGCAGCGCAATTCCGGCGAACACCCCCAGCAATATGGTTCTCAGCCGGCTCGATCCCACCGACTCCGCCTTAATCGCCTCCAGCGTTTTAATGTTGATCAGCGGTTGATCCTTGTTGATGTGATGCACCTCCGTTTCAATCGCTTTCCGCAATCCCAAAGGGTCCAGCGCGCCGCGCACCACCAGATCCACACCGAGCGTAGGACTTTGGGCGTATGGCGCGTAGACCCCGGCGCTCTTGTCGTCGTCCAGACCGTTGATCTTCTCGTCCGCGATGACGCCTACAACTTCCCACGGCACCTCCGGCCCCAACTCCGCCTTGCCGGGAATGATATCCTGAATCAAAATCTGTTTTCCGATGGGTTCCTGGCCCTTAAAATAGCGCTTCGCCATCGTCTCGTTGATCACGATCACCGGCGGCGATCCCTTTACGTCCTGATTCGTGAGCCCGCGGCCTTTACGGAACTTAATGCCGAGCGACTGGAAGTAGCTGGGCGTCACCATCTTGAAAAAGCACGCCGGCCGGTTCGCGCGATCCACCGCCTGCTGGCCCGCGATCTGAAACCACATTCCGTAACTCCAGCCTTGCAGTGGCAGAGCGGACGTGGCGGCAACGTCGCGGACACCCGGGATACTCTCGAGCCGGTCGATGACCTGCCGCACGTAAGCCGTCATCTGCGCTCCATCCGTGTACTTGTTCGCCGCCATGGGCAAGCCCATCGTGATTACATTGGTGGAATCGAAGCCCATGTCTACTTGCTGCAAACGGAGAAAGCTGCGAATCAACAATCCTGCTCCGGTCAGCAGAATAAACGCGAGTGCCACTTCACTTACCACCAGCGCGCTGCGCAGCCTCTTTCGGGCAGATCCGGTGGAGGATCCGCGTCCGCCGTCTTTCATTGCCGCCGCAAGATCCGGCTTCGCCGCCTGCCATGCCGGCGCGGAGCCGAAGACAATGCCGGTCAAGACGGCAATCCCAAGCGTGAAGAGCATGACCCGCCAATCCACTCCCACTTGCGCCTCGCGCGGCAGGAAAAAAGGAGGCAGCAGCAATCGCAGGCCAGCCAGCATCGCGTACCCGAGTGCCAACCCAAACACGCCGCCACAACAGGAAAGCAGCACACTCTCCGTCAGAAACTGCCGCACCAATCTCCACCGGCCCGCTCCCAGCGAAGCGCGAATTGCAACCTCCCGCTGGCGGCTGGCCCCTCGCGCCAGAGTCAGATTCGCAAGATTCGCGCAGCCGATCAGCAGTATCGCTCCCACCGCCGCCAACAACACATACAAAGATTTCCGCAAATCCTGATTCACCACCTGATCCTGAAAGCGGTCGACCGTCACTCCCCAGCCTTTATTGGAATCCGGATAGTCTTTGGCGATCTGCGCGCCGATGATATTCATCTCGGCTTGCGCCTGCTCCAGGCTCACTCCGCTCTTCAGCCGCCCGACGGCCCGCAGCCAGTGGAAATTCCTGGTCAGATTCTTGGGTTCGAACGCAAGCGGCATCCAAATCTCCGTGAAGCTCCGGTCGAAGGCGCTTCCACCCGGCATCACTCCGATTACCGTACAAGGCTTTCCGTTTAGCAGAATCGATCTCCCCACGATTCCCGCATCGGCGCCGAACCGGCTCTCCCAAAGCTTGTGACTCAATACCGCCACTTGTTCTTTTCCCGGCTGATCCTCGTCCGGCCTAAAGGTCCTTCCCATAGCCGGCCGCGAGCGAAGAATGTCGAAGTAGCTTGCCGAAACCCGGCTCCCTCGCAATTCCTGTGGCTCATTGACGCCCGAAAGCGTCACCGATCCCCCGCTCATCGCCGCCATGCTCTCAAACGACCCGCTCTTCGTCCGCCAATCCAGATAATTCATTGCGGAAATTCCATTCCGCAAGCTGCCTGGCGGTTTTTCCCAGATAAATACCAGTTCGTCCGGACGCTCATACGGCAGCGGCTTCAACAGCACGCCATCCACGAAACTGAAGATGGCGGTGTTTGCGCCGATGCCCAAGGCCAGCGTAAGAATCGCCACTATCGTGAACCCTGGGCTCTTCCGTAACGTGCGAATGCCGTATCGCAAATCGTGAACAAGGGTATTCATGCTATCTTCGACTCCTAGCCGCTCTGATGGTTAGTACGCTCTTCGATGAAACCCGTACCGTCCGGAAAATCGTCTTCGCAGCGATCCTCGTGATCTTCGTCTACGGCATGATCTCCGCCATGTCCGGTGCTCTGCTGCCTGTCTTCCAACTCACCGGGGCGCAGAAGAGCACAGTAGCCATGGTTCAAGCTGTAGGCCTTGTCATCGCCCCGCTGTGCGCCGGTCCCATCATCGACCGGTACGGCACAAAGACGGGGCTCCTCGCCGGGCTCGCGCTGACCTCCGCAACTCTCTATACGCTGCCGTCCGCCGTTGGTTACTCCGGCATTACCGTCTGTTTTCTATTCCTGGGGTTCGGCGGAGGGCTGACTGTTACCGCGGCCAACGCGCTTGCGGTCGCTATCAACCCGCTGCGCCGCGGGTCCACCCTGAATCCGCTCAACTTGTTTTTCGGTCTGGGCCTGATGGCGGGCCCTTTCCTCGCGGCGAACTTCCTGCATGGGAATGCGGTGCGACTCTGCTACCTGGAGGCGGCGCCGGCCAGCGTCGCCTTCGTGGTGCATTCGCTAACATCCGGCCCCACACGCTCCGGCGATGGCGCATTCCAATCGGCGAATGCGGGACAACTTCTGCGCCGTCCCGAACTATGGCTGTTCGGGCTGTTTCTCTTTCTGTACGCCGCCTGCGAAGTCGGCGTTTCCAACTGGCTGGCCACGCTTCTGGTTTTACGCGGCATCCCCAAGAACGCGGCACTGAACATTCTCTCGCTGGGCTTCGCATTCGGCTTGCTGACGGGCCGCGTGACGGTTGCCGCGATTCTGGTGAAAGTACGCGGCATTACGGTTATGCTGGTTGGCGCGATATTCATGGCCATCGCCACATTTTGGATGCTGCAAACCAGTGATCCTGCCATTGCGGCGATTGCCGTATTTTGCACAGGGCTCGCCATGGCCCCCGTATTTCCTACCACGCTAGCGTAGTGTCCAAGAAATAGCTGGACAGATCGAACACTGCGGTTCCGCGCAAAATCTGCGTTAACCGGCGTCGATCGGGAGCTAATACTGGGCGGCGCATAAGTATTGGCCGCGGATGGACGCCGATAAACGCGGATTTTTGAGATGAACCCCTACTGTGAGAAACGACTTGGCCTGTCCAGCTATTTCTTGGACACTACACTAGCGATGATCGGCGACACCTTTCCGGTGATGACCGCTACCGCCATGGGAATCGCGATCACCGCAGGCTGGCTTGGGTTGGGTTGGCCGTTAGCTCGCC
>JANXXV010000229.1 GCA_025350445.1 Bryobacteraceae bacterium
TTCCACCGTGAGCAGGGTGGAGCTTCCGGCCAGCGTGAGCGGCGCCTTCACCGCAACGGTTACCGCGCTGCGAACAGAAACGTCCTGCTGCGAAGGATTGAAACCCGCCGCTTCCACCTCCAGGTGGTATGAGTTCAGCGGGACGTTGGGGAACCGGAACGATCCGGTGACGTCCGTAGTTGCGGTTTTCTTATATCCGGTGATTCTATTCTGTATGTCGACTTTGGCGCCGGCGACTACAGCGCCGGAAGGATCCGTGACCACGCCCTCTATCGTGCCCGCGTTCCCCAATGACTGGGCGTGAAGCGCCGGAAGCAAGCAAAGGGCGCAAACCAAGGCTCGGACTACAGACAATCTCATGCGCTAAGTATGGAGCGAATGCGTCCGGCAGCTTAGGGAAATAGCACCAGCGGGCTGGTGTTGCCGGCAGGCGGGGTGGATATCGCGGTGAGCGGGCGACTACCAGCTCAATAATTGCCGCACGGAACCGGCCTGCCTCTTGCTGACGATGAACTCCTGGTTGTTGTTCAACGTTAGCAGCCAGCGCTGGCTGCTAAGAGCGCTCATCTTGCGAACGTGGTTCACGTTCACTAGCGCGTTCCGGTGGATTCGCTGGAAGCCGCTGTGTTGTAGTTTCTCCTGAATCGACTTGAGCGTCTGCGTAGCCAGATAGCGGCGCTTGGCGGTGACTATCCAGATCAGGTCTCCTTCCGATTGGAACGCCAGCACTTCATCGGCGCTTAACAGAAAATATTCCTCGCCCGCACGGCCGATCACCTTTCGCGGCCGCGTCGACGCCTGTTCTTCGGCGATGTCTTGCAGTTGCACCATGGTCTCGACAACCTGGCGCGGGCTGTGGTGCAGTTGTCTTGCGCGCTCCACGGTGCGCAGCAATCGAGTTTGACTCACAGGTTTGAGCAGATAATCGAGCGCGCCGGCTTCGAATGCTTCGATCGCGTATTTGTCGTAGGCGGTCACAATTACGATCACCGGTAAATGCCCGCCTTTCAGTTCCCGCACCAGTTCGAAGCCGCCCATCACCGGCATTTGCAAATCGAGCAGCACCAAATCCGGCTCCAGTGCGTGGATTTGCTCAAGGGCCTGCCTGCCATTCGAGGCTTCGCCGACGATCTCCACGCCATTGATCAGCTCCAACTCCTCGCGCAGAATGCCGCGGGCAATCGGCTCATCATCGACGATCAGCGTGCGGAGTCGCGGGGTAGCCGTCTTATCGATGAGCATGGCCGTTTCGCACCGGTTGCATGGCAGGGATCAGGAACCCGACTTTTGTCCCCTGCGATCCCGATTCAATTTCCAATTGCACTTCCTCCGCGTAACACAGCTTCAGGCGCTGGCGCACATTATCGAGACCCACGCCCGCGCCCGGCGGGCGGGCATCCGGCGTAACCCGCGCAAATCCTTCGCCGCTATCTTCTATCAGGATTTGCACGCGGCCGTCCGGCCGCACTTTGGCACTCAAGCGGAGGCGGCCGGGTTCGGAATGTGGCGCCACGCCGTGCTTGACTGCGTTCTCCACCAGCGGCTGGATCGAGAGAATCGGAATCTGGGTGGAGAGCGCGGCGTCGTCAATGTCGATTTCGGTCTTGAGCCGGTCTCCCAGCCGCAGGGCCTCAATCTCCAGGTAGGCGTTGATGATTTTCAACTCTTCCGATAGCGCGATGAAGGTGCGGTCATTCTGCAGGAAGTAGCGGAAGATCTCCGCCAGATTCAGCACAGTCTGGCGTGCGCCGGAGGATTGCCGGGGGATGGCTCCGTAGAGCGCATTCAGAGAGTTGAACAGGAAGTGGGGGTTGATCTGCGCCTGCAGCGCACGAAGTTCGGCCTGCGAAACCAAATGTTGCATCTGCGCGCTGCGCAGCCGTTCCACCTCTCCCACGATCACGGCCGCAATGCGCGCCAGACTCTGCAGGTCTTCGCTCAAATAGCGGCGGCCCCCGGCCCGCCTGCCCAAAGTGATCTGGTGCAGGTCTCCCTTGGAAAAGCGCAGCGGGACGATCGCCTCACTCCACTGGCCCGGCGATGGCAGTGGATGCAGCGCGTTTACACCAAACACGCCGGTCCCGGTGAACCCGGCCACCAGCGCGGCGCAGTTCTGAAGGAACTCGCGCTCACTGTGCGCGGCGCCGGCCTGCGCGCGGATCGCCAGCAAAGTGTTGTCCAGGTTCGCACGCCCAAACACTACGCGCGTGATCCATTGCTGCGCGCCGGCGCGGAGGTGCGAGAACACGATCAACAGCAGACAGATACCGACGAAAAGAATCCCCTGCAGATACGCATTGCCCGACGATTTTTCCAGCAGGTTGTAGTGCTCATTGATGGCAACGACGCCCAGCGCGAGCCCAGCCGCCATCAGTGCATTGGCTAGGAAGCGGACATAGGTATCCAGCAGAAGAAATCGATAGTCCTGCAACAGCACGAACAAGGCCAGCGGGATGCCGGCATGGTGAAACGCGAGTTCGCCGGACCATCGCTGATGCGCATGAGACGATCCGAAATGCACGAACGACATTGCGAACAGGAACAGGCACATGGTTCCGAAAATGCGCGAGCCCGCGCGGTTCCGGCTCTCCCCGCCGCTGGCGCCGACCGCCAGGAGGGACGCCACGGTCAGCAATCCGAATCCGATGGTGATGGAAAGCAGCGCTGGGTTGTGGAACTTGGACGCAGGAAACAACAGCTCGGCAAAATGAGCGGCGACGGCGTTGGCGCTGAGCACATATCCAGCAATCCACACCGGCCGGAACCGGCCGTCAAGCGAGATGTGAAGGAGCACGGCGGGCAGCAGGCTGAGGACTGAGAAACTGAATGCAACGATCAGTTCCGTATCGGGAACAGGCATCGCCGCGGAGGCAAGCACTATCAGCGATCCCAGATTCCAGAGCAGCGCCAATGCGGCTGCCGCCGCCGGGAGCCAGCTTCCGCGGAGGCGGGCATTCCGCCAGTCGCGCAGAAAGAGAAACAGGAAAATTCCAAAGACCAGCACACCCGCGGAATGCCCCAGCGTGTTCACCAGTAGCGGTTCGTGAATGTCAAAGGTATCCGGCACAGGCTCTCATGCTCAGGGTTGCACGTTTCGCGGTGGAATGCATGGCCGATATAGAATGAAGGAGCACAACAGGAGCCACCATGAGAAAGACGATTCAGACGATGCTGCTTTCAGGCACTCTCGCAATGGGTGTGGCGTACGCCGCCGAGATGACCGGTTGGATCAGCGATTCCAATTGCGGCGCCGGCAATGCCAGTTCCGAAGCAAGTTCGCGGAGTTGCGCCGAGCGCTGCATCAAGGGCGGAGCAGCGCCGGTATTCGTGACCGAAGGCGACAAAAAGGTTTACAAGATCGCGGATAGCGGAAAGGCTGTACAGCATCTGAAAGGTAAAGTAAAGGTGACCGGAACGTTGAAAGGCGACACGCTTACCATCACCGATATCAAAGACGCCGGCATCTAGCAGCGTCCAAGAGATGGCTGGATTGGCCGGGTTATCCGAGTTTATCGTTCACGCCGATGAACGCGGATTTCAGCTCGGCTTATGCGCTTTGCCGGCGGAAGCTGCCCATTTCCAATAAGTTGCAATTTTGAAAACGACTTAGGTGCGTGACGGTATGCTTATACCCTCCGTGTATACTAAGGGCAGTGGTCCACGCGTTCCGCAAGATGAGAGTTCTCTTAATACTGCTCTTTCTGAGCGCGCTGATCTGCGCGCAGTCGGCATCGTTCGCTTCGGAACATTCGCACCAGCATTCACATTCGGACCGGCACTCGTCGCAACATTGTTGCGGATTGTGTCACGTAACACCACTGCCGTTGCTGCAACAAGTGACCTCAGCCGGATTTGCGCGGATCGTCACGCTGGCGTGGCTGTCCTTGTCCCGCGAATTCGAAACGCCCCACGAACCGCTGCTCACCTCCGGTTCGTCGCGCGCGCCTCCCTCCTCTTTTTTCTGCATTTGATTTGCAGGCTGGTCCCGGATTTGGACCCGGCCAGGCGTTATTGCATTCTTTGTAAAGAATCAGGAGAGAACCGTGAGAATACTGTGTAGGCTCATGCTCGCGCCCGTGGCGGCATTCCTGTGGGCCACCGCGCTGCCGGCCCAGGACGTCACCGAACTTTTGAATCGTATGAAGGCGATGGAAGACCGAATCCACGCGCTCGAAGCCGAGGTCCAGACGCTGAAGGGGCAGCAGCCTGCCGCCGTCGCGCCGCAGCCGCAACCCGCCGCGCAGGCCGCGCCGGTGGAAGCTCCCATACTTGGCGGGGCGGCTGGCGCGGCGGCTAAGGTGCTCAACCCCGATATAAGCGTGATCGGCGACTTCGTTGGCGCCGCCGGCAAACACGGAGGACGCGCCACGCCGTCGCTTGAAATGCACGAAAGCGAGGTCGGCTTCCAGGAAGTGATCGACCCTTACGCGCGCGCCGATTTCTTCCTCTCCTTCGGCGAAAAGGGCGTCAACCTGGAAGAAGGATACATCACGTTCACTTCGCTGCCCGCCGGCCTGCAACTGAAAGTCGGCAAGATGCGGGCTGCTTTTGGCAAGGTCAACACTACTCACAATCACGTGCTGCCCTGGATCGACCGGCCGCTGGTCAGCCAAAATCTAGTGGGCGGCGAGGATGGCATAGACGACGCCGGCCTTTCCCTCAGCCGCATTCTTCCCGCGCCTAAGGGCTTCTTCCTCGAAGGGATCGCGCAAGTCTTCCGCGGCGATAGCGACGGCGTTTTTGCCGCCCCACGGCGCCGGAACGTGTCTGCGGTTGGCCACCTGCATGGTTACCGCGATCTGTCGGAATCCACCAATCTCGATTTCGGCGCTTCGTACGCTCGCGGACACAGCCCCTTCGGCGATGGCGCCAATCAGCTTTATGGCGCGGACGCCACGCTTCGCTGGAAGCCGCTCCGCCGTGCGATCTATCACTCCTTTGTCGCGCGGAGTGAGTTTATCTGGGCCCGCACCAGCGTTGACCCTGCCTACCTGCCCGCCAAGCCCTTCGGCTTCTACGTTTCCGGCGATTACCAACTGAACCGCCGCTGGATCCTCGGAGGCCGCTTCGATCGCTCTCAGCGCGGGCTATGCCTGCCGACTAACCCGGCGGCGACGTCCCCTTGCCCGGACCCCTCTATAACGCCGGTCCAGAGATTCGGTCCGGTTTTCAGCACGTTTTCCCCTCGGAACTATCCGCTGCTGCAGGACACCGGCGGCTCGGCCCAACTGACGTACCTGATCAGCGAGTTCAGCCAAATCCGCACACAACTCCGCCATGCCAAATATGGCGAAGGCCGCACCGCCAACGAATTACTTTTCCAATTCCAGTTCTCCATGGGCGCCCACGGAGCGCACCCTTTCTAACATGAAGAACCCTTTAGTAACCCAAACGGCATCAATCATCGTCGAAGTTGGTAGGGTGGCGCCACGCCCCGCCCGGAAAGCTCGTATAAATATGTCCAAAAACTACTCTGCCCTAGCCGCGCTCCTGCTCGCCGTTATCCCCGCGCAGGCCGCCTCGAAGATCAACGTGATGACCGCCACTCAGGACCTCGCCTCCATCGCACGCGAAGTGGGAGGCGATCTCATAACCGCCGAATCCATCGCCAAGGGCTACCAGGACCCGCACTTCGTCGAATCCAAGCCCAGCTTTCTGCTGAAGCTGCAGAAAGCCGACCTGCTGGTAGTGGTGGGCCTGCAACTGGAAATCGGCTGGCTGCCTCCGCTGATCACGCAGAGCCGCAATCCCAAAATCCAAGTTTCACAATCCGGCTACATGGATATGTCGCAGTTTTGCCAGATTCTGGAAATCCCGCAGGTCCAGGTGACCCGCGCGATGGGCGACGTGCACCCGATGGGCAATCCACACTACTGGCTCAACCCCGATAACGGCCGCCGGATAGCCAAAGCGCTTGCCGATCGATTCAGTTCCATGCAACCGGCCAACGCCGCGCAGTTCGCCCAGCGCTTCGCCGAATTCGATAAACACCTCACCGAGGCCGAGAAAGGGTGGGACGCTAAGTTCGCCCCCTACAAGGGCCGGAAGGTTATCACTTATCACCGTTCGTGGCCCAACTTCTGCGAACGCTTCGGTCTCAACGTAGTGGATTACATAGAGCCCAAACCCGGCATTCCGCCCACGCCCGCCCACTCGCTCGACCTGATCAACATCATGAAGCGGGAAGGCATTAAGCTGATTCTCGTCGAGCCCTACTTCGACCTTCGCACGCCGAACTCGATTGCCGCCAAGGTTGACGGCCAGGTGCTGGTCCTGATGCCGTCCGTGGGCGGAACCAAGGAAGTCACCAACTACTTCCAACTCTTCGATTACGACATCAATATGCTGATCAACGCGTTGTCTAAGACCAAATAGAAACAATCAATGGACACTTTTTCATTTCTCCTGGCCCCCTTCATTGCGAGCCTGATTCTGACGGGCATTCACGCTTATCTGGGTGTCCATGTGGTGGAACGCGGCGTCATCTTTGTGGATCTGTCGCTGGCGCAGATTGCGGCGCTCGGCACCACTATCGCCGTGCTGTACGGCATCGAACCGCACAGCACCGGAGCCTACTGCGTTAGTTTGGCGTTCACCTTCATCGGCGCGGCCGTGTTTTCCACCATCCGGGGTCACCAGGTGCGCATTCCGCAGGAAGCCATCATCGGCATCTGCTACGCGGTGGCGAGCGCAGCCGCGATTCTCGCCATGAGCAAATCCGTCGAGCAGACCGAGCACCTGAAGGAAATGCTGGTGGGCAACATCCTTACGGTCTCGTGGTTCGAGGTGGGCAAGACCGCATCCCTGTACGGCGCCGTCGGTCTGTTCCACTTCATCTTCCGCAAGAAGTTTCTCGCTATCTCAATGGACCGGGCGAAGGCGGAAGCGGACGGCATTAACACGCGGCTCTGGGACTTCCTGTTCTACGCCTCGTTCGGTTTCGTGGTGACCTCCAGCGTCGCCATCGCCGGCGTGCTGCTGGTGTTCTGTTACCTGATCGTGCCCTCGGTTGGGGCCATGCTGTTCTCTGCAAATATCGGCCCGCGCCTGGCAATCGGGTGGACGATGGGCGCTCTGGTGTCGGCAATTGGCGTCTATCTCTCGCTGAAGATCGATCTTCCAACCGGCGCCACTATCGTCTGCACCTTCGCGATGGTACTGATCCTGATGGCCCTCTTCCGCCAGTTCTTCTGGCGCCGGGCGGCATAAAGCCGCCGCCCGAAGTGCTGGAACGATGCCGGATGATAAAGTATCTGGAAGAGAATGACTACAAAACAACTTGGAAATAGCGATATGAACCTCACGCCGTTGGGTGTGGGCGCCTGGGCCATTGGCGGAAGCGATTGGGCGTTCGGCTGGGGAGCGCAGGACGATAACGACTCGGTGGGCGCTATCCGCGAAGCGCTGGATCGGGGCATCAACTGGATCGATACAGCTGCCGTTTACGGCCTTGGCCATTCGGAAGAGGTTGTTGCAAAGGCGCTGGACGGTCTTGCCGCGAAACCGTTCGTTTTTACCAAGTGCGAGCGCATCTGGGATGAGAACCGTCAAATCCAGAAAAGCCTGAAGCGGGATTCCATCCGCCGCGAAGTGGAAGCCAGCCTTCGCCGCTTGAAACTCGACGTGATCGATCTCTATCAGATCCACTGGCCCGAGCCCGACGAAGATGTCGAGGAAGGCTGGACCACGCTCGCGGAACTGAAGGCCGAAGGCAAGGTCCGCTACATTGGCGTATCGAACTTCAATGTGAACCAACTGACCCGCGCGCAGGCGATTGCGCCGGTTACATCGTTGCAGCCCCCTTATTCAATGATCTCCCCGGAGATTGAAGAGGCCATCCTTCCCTACGCCGCCGCGAATAACATTGGAGTGATCGTCTATTCGCCGATGAAGTCCGGTTTGTTAAGCGGCACCATGACCAGGCAGCGGGTGGCGGCGATGCCCGAAGACGACTTCCGCCGCCGGACGCCGCACTTTCAGGAACCGAAACTGTCGCACAACCTGGAGCTGGTGGAAGTGTTGCGCAAGATCGGCGCAAGGCACGGCCGGACGCCGGGTGAAGTCGCTATTGCCTGGACGCTGCGGCATCCGGCGGTCACCGCGGCCATCGTTGGGATTCGCTCTCCCGCCCAAGTGGATGGAGTGATCGGCGCGGCCGATTTCCGGATTACCGCCCCCGAGATCGCCGAAATCGACGCATTCCGGCTCGCGTGATTATTTCGCGGACTATTTCAACGTAAGGGTGACGCCAGCCTGGCTGGGAATGCCTCCGACATTGATGGAGATGGGCACTGCCGCACCGGTTGTGCTTCCCGCGGGGACGACCACATTCAGTTGGAGCAGTCCTAGTAACGATCCAACGGAAGGACCCGCATAAGCAACCGTCGCCGCCGCGCCGCCGATTGTGACTATGGGCAGGGGATTCACTTGCGGAACCGGCGTGATGGTGGTCGGGAAGATAAGGCCGGTCCTGGGGGTAATTCCGGTGGCGTAGTCCCCCTCGCCAGTGGCGTAAAACACGACTGTGTCGCCCAGTTTTGCTGCATTACTGCTGGCGTTAACCGTGTATAGTCCGTTGGTCGCGTTGAAATTCAGCGCTGCGGCGGGACCGGCTCCGGAACCGTCCAGACTGAATATTCCGGGCGCATTAGCGGCTATCGTAACCGTAGTGGTAACTGCCGGCCCGGCGCCTCTTGTAACAGATAACACCTTGCCGGCGCCGATGGTAGCTTCGTAGGGCACCTGAAGCGTGATCTGATTTTGACTGACATACACCAACGGAGCCGCCACGGCGTCGACGGTTGCGGTGATCGTCCCAAGGGTTACGTCGGCATATCCGTCGTTGTTGGCATCGGCAAGAATCGCCGGAGTGGTGGGTCCGATGTCGGCGCCAAAGAGCGTAATCAATTCTCCAGGGCTCACGCTCCCGGGCAGTAAACTCGCCGCATTGACGACACTTTGAATGGTGCTGGCCGCCCCGACCGCGAGCGTTAGTGCCGTGGAATCGCCGCCGGGCGGGGGATTCGACACGATGATGTTCAAGGTCGTGGCGGTGTTAAGCAGCGTGGCTGGAATTACGGCCTCCAACGCGTCGTTGCCGAGCAGTTTCGTCGCCAGGGGCGTACCCACACCCGTAATTTTCGCCAGCGACGCGCCATAGAAGTTGGTCCCTCGAATGGTGATGGTAGTGGCGGAAGCATTTAGAGGGATAGACGCCGGCCAAATGGTAGTCAGCGTGGGAGTAATAGAGGAGACGGTGAGGCTGACTGTGATGGTTTGCGTTTTACTCGCGGTGCTCGCCCCGGGGGCCGCGATCGTGATCTTGGCGGCATAGGGTGTGGCCTGGGGAGTCAGGCTCGTAGGATCTACGGTGATGGTGAACGGCAACTGCGCGCCGGGAACCAATACGCCGCTGGCCGGACTGATCTGGACCCAAGGTGCGCCGGCAACCGCCGCGGTGAACGAAAGTGGAGAACCGCTTGTGGCGAGGTGAACTGTCTGGGTGGCCGGTGGAATTGGGGGCGCTGCAAAAGAGAGGGCCGAGGCACTCAACGTTAACGTAGGCAAAGGCGCCGAAACATTGAGAGTTACCGGAACGTTCACCGGCGCCACCACGCCTGCCACCGTTACCTTGATGGTGGCCAGATATTGCCCCACCGAGAGGCTGGTAGGATTGGCGCGGGCACTCAGGACCGCGGGCAGCTTCCCTGTATCCGGCGTAACCGTTAACCACAACGTGTTTGTTCCCGTAATCGAAACCGTATAGGTGGGGGTTCCGGCGCTAATCTTGACCGCAACGGTCTGCGCAGCCGCCAAGGGATTCCCTATCTGATAGTTGAAAGTCAGCGCAAGGGGCAAAGCCGTCACAGTCTGCGCCGTCATCGTGCCGCAGGCGGCAAACAGCGTCACGAACAGAAAACTTAGCGGGCGGAAGATCGGTGTAAGCTTCATACAAGCTTCTTATCGGCTTACGCGGCGGGAATGATAGTTAGGATTTTACCGAGTCACTTGGCGAACCGCGTATCATATGAGGGCTGGACTTCGACGCGATGAAAATTCAACCTCTTCTGATAACTTGCTTTCTGGCGATACTCTGCGCAGCCATCAGTCCCGCGCAGGAATTCGACCTGATCCTTGAAAACGCCC
>JANXXV010000246.1 GCA_025350445.1 Bryobacteraceae bacterium
CCCGCCTGTTTGGTTTTCCACGATAGATAGAACGGATCGATCGGGATGCAATGCCCTCCCAGCCCCGGCCCGGGATAGAACGGCATGAATCCGAACGGTTTGGTCGCGGCGGCCTCAATCACTTCCCATACATTAATGCCCATGCGGTCGCACATCAGCGCCATCTCATTCACCAGTCCGATGTTGATCATGCGGAATGTGTTTTCCAGCAGCTTCACCATCTCGGCAACTTTGGTGGAACTGACCGGCACCACTTTTTCAAGTGCCTGCGCATAGAACAGGGCGCCCATGGCGGTGCAAGCCGCCGTGATGCCGCCCACCACTTTTGGAATGTTCGCCGTCTGATATTTCGGATTGCCCGGATCGACGCGCTCCGGTGAGAAGCACAGGAAGAAGTCCTCGCCTACTTTCAGATCGTCGCGCTCCAACATCGGCAGCACCAGCTCGTCAGTGGTGCCGGGATATGTGGTGGATTCCAGCACTACCAGCATCCCTGGGTGGAAGTGCCTGGCAATCTCCTGGCAGGCCGACACAATGTAGCTCATGTCCGGGTCTTTAGTTTTCCGCAAGGGGGTTGGCACGCAAATGTCGATGGTGTCTAGTTGCGATACCACTGCAAAGTCGGTTGTCGCCTTGATCTTTCCGCTTTTCACCAAAGCCGACAGCGTTTCGGTGGGGATGTCCTGAATATAGGACTCGCCCTTGTTGACAAGGTCCACCTTCGATTGCAGGACGTCAATCCCGGTAACGGTGAATCCCGCTTTGGCGAATTCCACCGCCAGCGGCAACCCCACGTAGCCAAGCCCGATCACGCCCACCTGGGCTTCGCGGGAGGAAATCTTCGCACTCAATTTCTCCACTAGCGTCATAGAAAGAACTCACCTTTAACAACGATTTCGACAGGTCCGGTGAGATACAAATCGTCTCCTTGGACTCGAAGGATTAGGGCACAGGCCGGAGTTTCAATCGTAACTGGACTCGACACCCCGCCGCGCGCCAGCGCCGCCGCGGCCGCGCCGGTGGATCCGGTGCCGGAACTCATCGTCTCACCCACGCCCCGTTCAAAGAACCGCACGTCGATGGTATGGCCGTCCACAAATTTCACAAACGACACATTCGTCTTCCTGGGAAACCGAGGGTGGGCTTCAATTTGAGCGCCAATCGTACGCCAGTCCAGTGTGAAGTCGTCCACGAAGACGGCGCACTGCGGATTCCCCACGTTTACGATGGTCACAGGCAGGTTCAGCAGCGTGCCCCGCAATTCTTCCACCACCGCGCGCCCCATGTTCATCTCGAACAGATACTTGTAGCCGTTCCGCTCGATTAACCGGATTTCTTTCCGCCCGGCGCCGGTCAGAATGGACACGGCGGATTCGGCAAGGCCTGCCTCAATCAGGAAAGCTGCCGCACAGCGCGTGCCGTTGCCGGATATCTCCGGCTCACTTCCATCGGAATTGAATAGCCGGATCTTTCCGTGGCAGCCATCGGTTCCCGGCGACACCACCAGCCAGCCGTCGGCCCCGGCGCCCGTGTGCCTGTCACAAATCGCGACAGCAACGGCCGGCAGGTCCTCACTGGGAATTTCGCCGGCCCAAGTAAGCAGAAAGTCGTTCTTAGCGCCGTGCGCCTTCGTAAACGGGATCTTCATGGAGTAGGAACCGGCGGCGGTGTCTCGCGGCGAAATATCTGGATCACCGGCGCGTCTCTAACAGTGACTATTTTTACACAGCGATACCGCGGGCCGTTCTTCGCGGCGCGATCGATGGTGGTGGCCAAGGTGTCGGCGCCGCGCGTTACGGCCCATTCGGCGTTTAGAAAAAGATCGGGCCTTGCCATCGCCGCAAGCCACTGCGGGTTGTCGCCGTCGTGGATGGTTTGGTGCATTGGAATTCCGGCTTCCCGGAAGATGCCAGTCTGATCTCCGAAGGAAGCAAATACTGTATCCCCCGGTCGAATGTGATCCCGGAGGTAGCCTGCCGCTTCCTGCGTCCAGGCGCGGCGGGCCAGGGAATTCACCTGACTCTCCTTCCAGCAAATCCAGTTCTCCGCTCTTGGATAGGCAAGCCACGGGACCACGCAGGCCAGCACGACTAAGACCGCCGCCAGAGCTCGAATCCTTTGCGGAGCGATGGCCACCAGCGCTCCGCCGCCTAGTGCAAGCAGCGGTAGAACCGCTAATCCGTAACGCGTGTTGTAGTATCCGTTCGGCCACAAGTGCGGGACGAAAATCGGCACGCCGGACGAATACATACTCAACACATAGAACAGGGGCGGTAGCGCCAGGAAAATCACCGGCCAGAATGCTTTTCTGATGACCGCGGCCGCCAGACCAGCCAGCCCTGCGAACAGTAACACCGGCCCCACGGCAAGCTGCGCGGCGGAGCGGAAGTAGAAGATCGATTTGGCCCAATCATGATCCGTAGGAAAGCGCGCCATACCTGCCGCCAGGTCCCGCTCGTAGATTCCTTTAGCAGAATACGGACCGAAGTAGAATTCAAAGAACGTCCCGTAATACCACCAGTTGTGCCCCATCCAATAAAGCGGCGCAATGCCGGCGATAGCGCCGAACAGCACGGCATTACGAATCCGGTTGGCCTGCGAGGCCACCAGAAAATACAGCACAATAAACGGGATCAGCGACCATCCCTCATACCGGGTCAGTGACGCCGCAATCGAGAACAGACCAGCGCCCAAGACGGCCAGAACGGACTGCGTGGAATAAAACGCCACTGTACAGTAAAGCAGTCCGCACATTGTCAGGAAGAAAACGGGCTCCGTCATCGGGGTTGACTGCAGATAGAGCAGATTCGGATTCAGCGCGAATAAGGCGGCTGTG
The DNA here is from genome assembly GCA_025350445.1 of Bryobacteraceae bacterium. Next base: position 2,837 of record JANXXV010000246.1, read on the forward strand.
CAAGCTGCCGCGGCGGTACTCTGGAACACGCGCCGCGCGGCCGCAAACAGCATGGCGCCCGCAAGCACAAAGCAGGCCACTGCCGGAATTGTACCGGCCAGCCCCGACTGCCACAGCCTGTCATTCCCCACGAAAGGCAGCATTAAAACGTGGGGCACGGGCAACCACGGGCTGCCCACCTGGTCGTAGCCGGGGTTGCGTGAGTCCAAGATTCTGCGCGCCGTATTCAGGTGCGCTTCCGCGTCCCCGTAATACAGCACGTAACCTTGGCTGTAGAACCAAGCCGCCGCGCCAATGCCCAACGCCGCCAGCAAAACAAAAACCACCGCGCCCGAGAGGATTCCGGAGCTTGCCCGCGGAGCCGGAGCTTTCTTAGAAGTCCGTGAAGGTTTTGAACTCTTGGAAGCGGGCATCAATCTCAGTGCGCGTCAAATTGCGGAAACGGTCCACGCCGAACTTTTCGCAACAGAAACTCCCCATTACCGATCCGTAGATCACGGCGCGGCTCAGCTCCTTGCGGTCGATGTGATCCTTCTTCAGATCTAAACCGCACGCGGCCAGATAGCCGATGAAGCCGCCCGCGAAGCAGTCGCCCGCGCCTGTTGGATCGAACACCTGTTCCAATAGATAACCGGGCACTACGAAGAATTGATCGTGCCGGAACAGCATCGCGCCATATTCGCCGCGCTTGATGACCAGCGTGTTCGGCCCCAGCGAGAGAATCTTGTGCGCCGCCTTCCGCAGGTTCGATTCGCCGGAGAGCAGCCGCGCCTCGCTATCGTTGATCAGCAGAAAATCCCAGTCCTTCAGCGTTCCCAGCAGCTCTTCCCGGTAGTCGTTGATCCAGTAATTCATGGTGTCGCCACCCACCAGCCGGACGCCATTCATCTGCTCACGCACGCTCTTCTGCAGCGCGGGCTGAATGTTGCCCAAAAGCAAGTACGGCGAGCTCTTGTATGCTTCCGGCAGCTTCGGCTGGAAGTCGGCGAACACGTTCAGATCCGTCCGGATGGTGGTTCGCTCGTTCATGTCCTGGGAATAAACGCCTTCCCAAAAAAAAGTTTTGCCGGCGACATGCTCCAAACCCGCCAGATCGATGTTGCGGCTTTCCAGGAACTCCACATCGGCGGGGTCGAAATCCTCACCTACCACCGCGACAATCTTTACCGGACTAAAATAACTTGCGGACAGGGCAATATAGGTGCAGGCGCCGCCGAGCATGCGCTCTACCCGACCGTGCGGTGTCTCGACACCGTCATAGGCAACCGACCCAACAACAACAATGGACATTTCCCGATTGTACCCGCCGCGGCCGCGCACGGTACACTAAGAAGAGTAAGTCATGGGTGTCCGCCCGCATTTTCTCTTCGATCTAACCGTGTACCTCGTAAGCCTTGGGGCACTCTATACCTTGCGCCGCTGGAATTCCGCGCAGCCGCCGGATCCCATAAAAAAACGCATCGGGACCGGCCTGGCCATCGCGGCCGTCTGGCTTTCTCTAGGCATGGCCCTGACCCCGGCTGTCATTTCCCGGCACTTGCCGAATTTTTGGGCCAGTTGGATTCACGCCGGCGCCGTCGCCATCGCACTGTGGTCCATGGCGGCACTGATGTTGGCGGGTATCTGGAAGAACGTTCGCGTCTTCGATCCCAAGCGCAGACAGTTTCTGCGGGTTGCACGCGCCGCTACTTTTGCCGCCCCCGTCGTCGCTACCGGGTTCGGTATTATCCAGCGCGAGAACTTGACTCTACGGGAGGTGGATGTCCACATCCCGAATCTACCCAAGGATTTGCAAGGGCTCCGGCTGGTTCAAATCAGCGACATCCATTTGAGTCCATTCGTCAGCGAGTCGCTGCTGGCGCGTGCCATCGACATGGCCAATGAGACGCACGCGCACATTGGACTTGTGACCGGGGATCTGATCACCAGGGTGGGTGATCCGCTTGATCTCTGTTTGAAACATCTGGCGCGGTTGAAGGTGGAGGCGCCGGTTCTGGGCTGCCTGGGAAACCACGAGATTTACGCCGAGAGCGAAGAATACACGACAAGAGCCGGTTTGAGGATTGGAATCCGCTTTCTTCGCCGGGAGTCGCAGGTTCTGCGGTTCGGCAAGTCCAGCATCAACTTTGCCGGATTCGACTACCAGCGAAAAGGGGTTGAATATCTGGTGGGCGCCGAAGAAATGCTTGTGCCGGGGGCTTTAAACATCATGCTTTCTCACAGCCCCGACGTCTTTCCGGTGGCTGCGGCGAAAGGCTACGATCTCACCTTGTCCGGCCACACCCACGGCGGGCAGGTTAACGTGGAGATCCTTCATCAGGGCCTGAATATCGCCCGGTTCATAACACCTTATGTAGACGGTTTATACCGCGAAGGAAACGCGTCGATTTTCGTCACGCGAGGAGTGGGAACCGTCGGTTTGCCGGCCCGCCTCGGCGTGCCGCCGGAGATCGCGCTGATACGCTTGTGCGCTACTTGATTCTGAGCGATATTCACGGCAACTGGGAAGCGTTGAGCGCGGTTCTCGCCGATGCCCATGGAAAATACGACCAGATACTGAATTGCGGCGATCTGGTGGGCTATGGGCCCGATCCAAACGCGGTGGTCGATTGGGCTCGGGCCGGCACGGTAGCCGGCATCCGTGGCAACCACGACAAATCCTGCGCCGGCCTGGAGGATTTGGAATGGTTCAATCCGGTGGCAAAGACGTCCGCCATCTGGACCAGCAAAACTTTGACCGACGTGAATCGGGAATATCTGCGCCAGCTTCCGGCAGGCCCGTTGCCCGTTTCGAATTTTCAGATACTGCACGGTTCTCCGGCGGACGAGGACGAGTACCTGGTTACGCGGCAGGAAGCCGGATACGTTGCATCTCTTGTGCAAACACCGATCTCCTTCTTCGGCCACACCCATTTGCAAGGCGGTTTCCTGCTGCACCGGAACGGCGTCAAGCTGTTAGCCCCGTGTGCGTTTCAGTTGCAGGCGGACTCGCGTTATCTGGTGAATCCCGGATCGGTGGGCCAGCCGCGCGACCATGATCCGGAGGCGGCATACGCTATTTATACTCCGGACCATCGTCTGGTGGAGTTCGGCCGCGTTCCGTACGACATCGAAACCACTCAGCGCAAGATTGTCCGCGCGGGACTCCCTGACATGCTTGCGTATCGCCTGACGGTTGGAAAATAGCCCCTTGGACGGCGGTCCCCCAGGACCGCGCCGGACGCCCTCGTCCGAGCTTTCCGGATACTACTCAAAAAGCTCAATCTGGTTCTGGACCGCTTTCTTCTTTCGGCGAAGCGGACTCCCCACCACGCCGAGCACCTGGATCTCGGCAAGCGCGCTCTTAGGAACAAAAATACGCTGGTTGTTGTAGGAGTAATCCGGCGGGACAATAGTGAAGCCTTGCGGCTCCAGTTGCAACAGGTTGCCGGATAGAACGCCCTCCAGCGAGTCGCCGTCCTTAAACAGGAGGCGCACCCACAATCCGTCCTGCTTCGGCCGGGTCAGGAAGGCGTTTCTCACCGGGGGCTTTCCGAGCGGATCGAAATCTTTGACAAAATGGACCCGTTTGATCTCTCCGTACGGCACGATGGATGCCGTACCGGACAGGCTGAGAAGCTCCACCCCTGTGCCGGCCAGATATGTAAGGGGGGTAACAAAACCCGACAACAGGCCGCGATCAAACCGCCAGATTTGTACTTTTTTGCTAGTTGAACTGGCCAAAAAGGTCCTTGTCCCCTCTAAACCTACCATTGCACTCACAATTTGTTCCAAACAATTTCGCGAATATTGTATCATTGGCTCGATGCACAGGGGCGCAAAGCGATCTGGAGGACCAGAGGAGAGAGTGCGCCTGGAAGGGATTTCGGCCGGATCGAAACAGGTGGAACTCTGGGCGGCGTCGTTCCTCGACTTTTGCCTGGTCGAAAAGGGACTGGCTGCCAATTCCATCGCGTCCTATCGTTTAGATCTCAAAAAGTACACCGCGTTTTGCCCGCCGAATGCTGCCGGAGACGTCGAATTGGTCCGATCCTACGTGGATTCGCTGTATGCGGCGGGGCTGGCCGGCAGATCGATTGCCCGCCACATTACCACGCTGCGCAATTTCTACCAATTTCTGCTGCGGGAAGGAAAAGTAAGTGCCGATCCGGTTGGTGCGATGCCCTTGCCGCGGCAGTGGAAGAATCTTCCCAAGTATCTGAATTTAGAACAGGTTAACCGCCTGGTGCAGGCACCGGACACAAACAAAGCTACCGGTGTCCGGGACCGTGCCATGGTGGAGTTCTTATACGCTACCGGACTGCGCGTCAGCGAGTTATGTGCTGTCGAACTGGCCGGTTTGACCCTCGATCTTGGTTTGGTTCGTGTCACTGGAAAAGGAAATAAAGAGCGGATGGTTCCGGTTGGCAAGGCGGCGCTTCGGGCCGTTTCCGAATATCTGGCCAGCGGACGTCCGGCGCTGCTGCGGGGGCGGGGAAGCAAGTACCTGTTCGTCACATCGCGGGGTTCGGCCATGGCGAGGCAGTCGTTCTGGAAACAGTTGGCCGTTTATGGAAAGAAGGCGGGTATCCGGCAACGTTTGACCCCGCATGTAATTCGGCATAGTTTTGCGACCCACCTGCTGGAAGGCGGGGCGGACTTGCGAAGCGTGCAGACAATGCTCGGTCATTCCGACATTGCCACCACGCAAATATACACCCATGTACTAAAATCCAGGCTTCGCAGCACGGTTGACGATCATCATCCGAGGGCTTGAAGATGCAGATCACCTAACTCAAGAGAGCGATTGCGATGAGCGATTACATGTTCATGTTGGAGAACCACCTGACCGCCGACCAGAGCCATATTCTGGCCGAGGTGGAAGCGGCCGCAGCGCAGGC
>JANXXV010000259.1 GCA_025350445.1 Bryobacteraceae bacterium
GACAGATCGAATACTGCGGTTCCGCGCAAAATCTACGTTAACCAGCGTTGATCGGGAGCTAATGATGGGCGGCGCATAATTATTGGCCGCGGATGGACGCCGATAAACGCGGATTTTGAGATGAACCCCTACTGTGAGACACGACTTGGCCTGTCCAGCTATTTGTTGGACACTACACTAGTGGAGCGTGCCACGTAGGGGTTGACGATGATCGTGAGAGCGCGACCTGGGGGTCGCGCGCAGACGCGGGCGTCTGCCCCACCAGGTTGGGTTGGCAGGTTGGGTTGGCAGGTTGGGTTGGCAGGTTGGGTTGGCAGGTTGGGTTGGTAGGTTGGGTTGGTAGGTTGGGCTGGTAGGTTGGGCTGGCAGTTTGGGTTTTCCATCAGCATCGCCGGTCGCTTATTCGGAGACTGCGCCGCCGATTTCGTTTATTGGTTCGGCGGGCTTGGTCAAACGCATGGGCTGCTTCTTCCAATACGTTAGCGAGCGCCATCCCCACTCCAGCGGGCCGAAGCGAAAATGACGGAGCCAGATGGGGCTGGCGATCATTTGGAAAATCCAGATCGCCGCGACCACGTAGTAGACCTGATAGCGCTGCAGGCGTCCGTACATGGCGAGGCCGTAGCCGGTGAAGAAGAATGCGCAGACGATGGAGTGCATGATGTAGTTGCTGAAAGCCATCTGGCCTACCGCTCCGAGACTGTTGGTTAGCCATTGCATCGTTTTCGTTTTGCAGAGCAGCATGATGATGCCGAGGTGGCCGAACGCAATGGAAAGGCGGCCGACGTCGTAGGTGGCGGCGGTGAACGATTGCACCACGGGATCGAAGTTGCTGCGGATGATGAGGACGGCGGTATAGACGTTTATGGGAAGGCCGACGGCGTAACCGGCGATGGCCATCCATGCATAGGCGCGGATGGAAGAGCGGCCGCCGAGAACGCCGAGCTTCATGAGGCCCATGCCGATGAACATCATGCTCCAGATGTCCCAGTTGTGGAATGAGTAATACCGGCCGGAATGGAATTCTCTGACCAGGGCGGAGCGAACCTTGATGACATCGAGCACGCTGCCCCGCCATTTCGCCGCCTCTTTTTCAAGCTCGGCGGCGTCTGGGAGGCGGCGCTTTTCATCGCGCTGATATTCCTCTTTCTGATCCTGCTGTTCCTTTGTGAGCTTCCCGCCTCTGGCCTCGGCCGCTTGGGTAGCGCGGGCTTTTTCGATTGTCTCCTTCTGGCTGAAGCCGTCCTGCATGTACACGGCGGCGGTCAGCAGCAGAAGAACGCCGCCGATCGTCAACAATCCTTTGGCAGACATCTTGCGGAAAGGGTACAGCACCAGACCGCAAAGCGCGTAGGGATAAAGAATATCGCCGAGCCAGAGCAGATAGGCGTGCGCGATGCCGAACGCGGCCAGCCAGAGGGTGCGCCGGTAGTAAATGTCCGCCGCTTCTCCGGTCTTCTCCAGGCGGGAGGTTAACAGGATCATGCTGGCGCCGAAGACTAACGAGAAGAGACAGCGCATCTTGCCTTCCGCGAGGACGTGCAGGACGGCCCAGACGGCGAGGTTTGCCCCTGTCGCTCCACCGGTGACGGTAGGGTTATCGTAGGCCGACAGGTACATCGCGAAGGCGACGATATTCATTAGCAGGATTCCGAGGAGGGCAAATCCCCGGAGGGTGTCTATGGCGGTAATGCGTTCCCCGTGGGCGACCGGCGCGGAGTTCAGGATGAGCGTTGCTTGAGTTTCCATTGGGTCTGGTTCCTGGGAATGGTTGAGAGTATAGCTCAAAACCGGATAGGCTGTTTGCATGATGAAAACTGGTTGTTTGGTGTTTGTCACTTTTTTGGCGCCGCTGCTGCCGGCGGAGACGGCACCTCGGGTGTTTGAGGCGGCGCAAGTGCAGGAAGTTTACCGGGTGGTGCTGGACCGCGATGCGCTGCTGCTGGAATCGATTATGGACGTAATCAAGGAGAAGCAGATTCAGGACGGACATGTGATGGTGACGGCGGGATCGGTGCAGGAGTGCACTTATCACTATGTCGCGTCAACGGCGGTGAAGCCGAAGGATGTTTTCAAGACGGTGAAGGGGCCGTTTGAGATTTTGAATGCCGGCGGGATTATTGCCAATGGCGAGCCGCATATCCACATGACGTTGTCGGCTGCTGGGAAGGGGGCGTTTGGAGGGCATTTGGAGAAGGGCTGCCGCATTTTGTATTTGGGCGAAGTGACGATTGTGAAGTATAGCGGGCAGGCGCTGGCGCGGAAGCCGAATGAGCAGGGGGTATCGTTGTTGGGCGTGAAGTAGCCGGACGGGGGCTTCCGGCGCGGTCCCGGGGGACCGCCGTCCCGGCTAGGTCAGGATGTCTATGATTACTTCGCCTTCTTCGTCTGTCAGGCGGAAGTCGCGGCTTTTGTATTTGGGCG
>JANXXV010000483.1 GCA_025350445.1 Bryobacteraceae bacterium
TCGCCATTGGGATAACGCAGCACGTCGTAGAAGAATCCATCTTCTTCGTCCCACAACTGAAACTCGCGGCCGCCCATGTTCTTCATGGCCGCGCCGATGTAAATGAAATGCTCGAAAAACTTGGTCGCCAGCCCCTCGTAGGCCTTGTTCTCCTTCGAAAGCTCCAGCGCGATGCGCATCATGTAGACGCAAAAAAAGGCCATCCATCCGGTGCCGTCGGATTGCTCCAGAATGGCTCCGTTGGGTAATTTTTCGCTGCGGTCCACCACAGTGATGTTGTCCAGGCCGAGGAAGCCGCCCTCAAAAACGTTGTTCCCCTGGCTGTCCACCTTGTTCACCCACCAGGCAAAATTGATCAGCAGTTTGTGGAAGCATTTCTCCAGAAATTCGCGGTCCCCTTGCCCGGTGCGCTGCCGTTCGCTATCGTAGACGCGCCAGCAGGCCCAGGCGTGAACCGGTGGATTCAAGTCTGAGAATTCCCACTCATACGCGGGGATCTGTCCGTTGATGTGCTGGAACTGTTCGAACAGCAGGAACCACAGATTGTCCTTGGCAAAACCGGGATCCACCAGCGCCAGCGTCACGCACTGAAACGCCAGATCCCAGGCCGCGAACCATGGATATTCCCACTTATCCGGCATCGACAAGATGCGCATGGTGTTCAAGTGGCGCCAGTGTTTGTTGCGGCTGTGCTTCCGGCTTTCGGGCGGCGGGAATTGTGGATTGTCGCCCTCCAGCCATACATTCACGTCGAAGATGTAGATCTGCTTGCTCCACAGCAAACTCGAAAGAGCCTGCCGTTGGATCATGCGTTCCTCGGCTGTTGCCTGGGCGGGATGGACGCTTGCGTAGAACTCATCCGCGTCCAGTTTTCGCGCCGCCACAATTTCATCCACATCGCGTAAGGGATGCAGCAAGTTCTCCGGAGTCAATCGCAGATGCAGCACAGCGGATTCTCCGGCACCAATCCGCAGCTTGTAATTCACGCACGCCTTCGTCCCGTTTTGCGCAGGATTCAGGCAATCCCGTTCACCATTCACCAAATAACGATGAAAGGCATCCTTCACGTGCGGCTTGCGGCTGCCGGCACCGTCGCCGTAAACGCGCGGGCCATTCGTTTCGTTGTCCGTGAACAGCGGTTCGCCATCGGCGGGCGCATAAAGATTTCGCACTCCCAGACGATACTCCGCCCGCAAATTTTTGGGCGGCAGCGCGTTGCTGTCATCGGCGCGCAGGCAGATGCAGCCGTCCGTCGCGGCGCCCCGCGTGATGGACGGCTCCGGCAGCGCGGGATCGGTCCACGCCCAGGTATTGCGAAACCACAGTTGCGGAATCAGGTGAAGTTCCGCTTCTTCAGGGCCGCGGTTGAATGCCTCAACACGAATGCAGATGTCTTCTTCAGAAGCCTTCGCATACTCGATGACAACATCGAAGTAGCGATTGTCGTCGAAGACGCCGGTGTCGAGAAGTTCGAACTCCGGCCCGCCCCCCGCGCGCCGCCGATTCTCCTCCACCAGCCATCCGTACGGGAATTCCCGCTGCGGATATTTGTACAACATTTTCATGTAGCTATGTGTGGGTGTACTGTCCAGATAAAAGTAATACTCTTTGACATCCTCGCCATGATTGCCTTCGCCGCTATTCAGGCCGAAGAGCCGTTCTTTCAGGATGGGGTCGCGGCCGTTCCACAACGCCAGACCGAAGACGATCAGCTCATAGCGGTCGCAAATGCCGCCGATCGCATCTTCGCCCCAGCGGTACGCCTTGCTGCGGGCCAGGTCGTGCGTCAGGTAATCCCAGGCAGTTCCGTGCTCGCTGTAGTCCTCGCGAACAGTGCCCCACGCGCGGTCGCTCACATAGGGACCCCACTTGCGCCAGGGCCGGACAAGCTTGTCCGTATGAGGCCGCGCGAGTCGCTCGTGTTCCTTCGTCACCTTTTACCCATTGGCAAATTGGGAGGCTCGTTCGTCACGGTATAGATCTTCCCGTTTCGCAGATACATTTTTTCCATTTCCTGTTTGTTGAATGGTCTGGACCCGCGGCGGCTGAAAACGGTTAACTGATTTCCGCTTTCATCCACTCCACGGTCGCGATCGATTCCTTTGGAGACGGCCAGCGCCGGGCCCTTCGTCTTATAGGTGGCAATCAGCTTCGGATTCGGACGCGGGCTGAATCCCAGGTAATTCGGAGTATCGTTGGGCGCGAACAATTGCACAATGCGCAGTCCGTTCTTGCCATCCGCCGTATATGCGAACGCGCTGGCGGCGGTCATGCCGAGCTTGATGTCGCGCGTGTCGTTCATTTCTCCTCCGGCGTTGAACACCTGATCGATCTTCGGATGCTCCGGCCGTTCCACGTCGATGATCACCATGCCCTGCTTGCCGCCGGCCACATAGGCGTACGTTCGCGCTACATACACGTTGCGCGCGTCCGTCAGTGGAACCGATGCGTCTTTCACCAGCCGTGGCTCGGCAAGCGAAGTGGTATCCAACACCTTCAAGCCCTGCTTATCGACTACAAACGCGTAACGGAATTGAACGGCGATGCCTTGCGGCTCTACCAGGTCCGGCGCGCCGATCTCAGCCGTAACTTTCGGTGCCAGCGGATTCTCAAGATCCACCACCACCAGTCCGCGATTACACAGAATGTACGCGTAGGTTCCCGCAATGGTGATGCGGCGGGCTCCATTCAAAACACCGTTCGGATTGAACGCAAGCGCGCGCTTCAGAAAATTGTTCGCCGGGTTTCCATCCAGCAGCGTAAGCACTCCGGGCGCCTTGCTCTTCAGATCCGGATCGCCGATCACCACCAGTCCCTCTTCAAGATCAGTCACGTAAAGGAAACCGTACAGCAGCGCGATCGGCTTCTCTTCATTAGCCGGATCATGCGTGCGCAAAGGATCCAGCGCGAGCGTGGACGGCGAAGCCACGGCGGTGGCGAACTTGGTTTTCACATACAAGCGCTGCCCAAGCGGCGACACTGGCGCGGTCACCATCTTTTCCGAGAAGCTCTTATTGTCGATGTTCGCCACGTCGTACACACGGAAGCCCCCCTTGCCCTGCGCTGTGTACAGATACTCCCCACGGAGTTGCACGTCCAGCACACTGCCGGCGTGATGATCCGCTTCTTCCAGTTCCCGCTTCGCCTTCACAAGCTTCTCGTAGTCGTCCGAATAAACGATCTTGTGCAGGTCGCTGCCCAGCACCGCCGGCGGATCGTCATGTTCGGCAACCACAACGGCATCGAAGCCTTTCGAGCCTTCGGCGACGAAGACATACCGTCCCATGAAGTTCACCAGATTCGTTCCCTGCATCAGCAGTTGCGCCATCCAGGCGTTGTTGTCCGACCCCCTTGAAACGTGGCAATCCGTGCAGTTCTTCGTTTCCTTCGCGCGAACCGTGTGCGGGTAGTAGGGGCTGAACGCGAAGCCGCTGTAACCTTCCGCGGAGATGGTCTGTTGCTGGTAGTAAAGCCAGTCGCGATTTGCGTTCTGCGAACTGACCACCACGGCACAGGTGGACCGCGTAGGCGCAATTCTGTTCTTCGTTGCCGTGCCATCCACCCCGAGCATGTAAATGTCATCCCGCAACACCTCGAAATTGTAGGAAGTATAGTTGCGCGTGGTCAGACCTTCGTTGTGTAGCATCGGCATTTTCTTGTTGGCGATCATTGGCAGATGGCAGCCGAAGCAGCTTGTCGTCCACGAAGAATGGCATGTGTAACACGTCATCTTGCTGTTGCTGTGAGCCAGCTTCGACACGTCGCTTGGTGCCGTTCCCCAGGTTTCGCCATTTTTCAGAATCGTCTTCGCGTAACGGGATTTTTCGCTGTAATGGGAGTTGCCCGGCGTGATGGTGTCCAGCACCTGCACCACTTCCCACGGCTCGCGGTCTTTATCTACCACGGACCGTTGCAGCAGCTTTCCGTTTACCCAGGCAAATCTCCGCTGTCCCCAAGGCGTGCGTAGCAGCGCCATATCCGTGCCGCCTTTCGGAGCGGCAGCCGCCGATGTTTTTAATGTTGCCTTCCGATCGATACTTCCGTGGCAATCGATGCAATCCACTTCCACGGCATTCTTGGTTTCGCCGTAAAGATTCCCGTTGCCATGGTTGTCCTGGGAGAAATGGCAATCCGCGCAGTGCATCCCCTTTTCCAGATGGATGTCTTTCAGATGTACTGCCTTGTCGAACTTCTGCTTGTCGTCCGGCGCAACCACCTTGTCTTCCGTGTCGAGAAGATTACCCTTGCGGTCGCGCTTGTACACGCCCCGGAACACCCAGCCATGCCCGTGGAAATCGGCGAACTGCGTATGCTTCAGCTCTTTGTTGAACTCCGGCGTGCCAATCTTTTCCAGAAATTCCATGTCTTTCCACTTACCGCGCGCAGCCGCGCCTTCGGGATTCGCAATCCAGGTCTGGTAGCGTTCTTCGTCCGTCGGGTTCTTTTGTTTCGCTGGATACATCGATTCGCCATCGGTCTCGTTATCCCACCAGATGTAGCCCAGATACGATGCCACCATATTTGTCCCGGGATGGATGTGGCA
>JANXXV010000282.1 GCA_025350445.1 Bryobacteraceae bacterium
AAGATACGGTCCTGGTAGATGGCCAGCTTGGTGTGTTCGAGCAGTTCTTCCGCGTCGTGGCTGGCTTCGACGATTTCGAGCAGATCGCGCACCCAGCCGACCTGGCCGTCCGGCTGAATTGTCCGGTTCGGGCCACCCTGCTTGTAGGCCCAATGCGCGGCAAGGCCATATTCGTTGGTGCGGTGCATTTCGTGCGTCTTGATCTGCACTTCCACGCGCATCGATCCGCCGTAGATCAGCGAAGTGTGGACGCTTTGGTAGCCGTTCATCTTGGGGGTGGAGATGTAATCCTTGAACTTGCCCGGGATGCACTGCCAGTTGCGGTGGAGCAGGCCGAGCGCGCGATAGCAATCGTCGGCGCTGTCGGTCAGCACGCGGAATGCCATGATATCGGTGATCTGTTCGAAGCTGACGTGGCGTTCGGCGATCTTCTTCCAGATCGAATAGGGATGCTTTTCGCGTCCGGTCACTTCGACCCGCAAGCCCGATTCGGCCAGCGACTGCTTGATCTCCAACGCAATCTGGCCGACTTGCGCGCCCGCCTGCTCGCGGATCGAGGCAAGCCGCCCGGTGATCGTGGCATAGCCTTCGGGTTCGAGCTGCTCGAACGCCAGCAACTGCATCTCGCGCATATATTCGTACATGCCCACGCGCTCTGCCAGCGGGGCGTAGATATCCATCGTTTCCTTGGCGATGCGGCGGCGCTTGTCGGCGCTCTTGATATAATGCAGCGTACGCATGTTGTGCAGCCGGTCTGCCAGTTTGACAATGATGACGCGTATATCTGTCACCATGGCCAGCAGCATTTTGCGCATGCTCTCCGCCTGCCGTTCTTCGCGGGAGTGCAGGTTGAGCTTACTCAGCTTAGTGACGCCGTCCACGCAGCGCGCCACTTCAGGCCCGAAGCGCTTGCGGATTTCTTCCAGGCTTACCGAGGTGTCTTCCACCACATCGTGCAGCAGCCCCGTCTGCAGGCAGATCATATCCATCTGCATGTCCGCCAGAATCAGCGTGACGGTAAGCGGGTGAACCATGTAGGGTTCGCCGGAATCCCGCGTCTGGGTTTTATGATGCTCGGCGGCGAAAACGTAGGCGTCGTGCAGCGGCGCAAGTTCTTCCTGCGGGCGTAACGCCCGGACCTTCGCTTCCAGTTCGCTGTAAAGTTGATCTACCGGCAAGAGGACTCTATCTATCACTAGGTTAACCGATGTCGCTCCTGAACCGCTTCCAAGGCATCCTAGTGCGCCGAAACCCCTGTCAATAAGGCATTTCCCTATCTAATCCAATCCGCCGGTCTATTGAATTGCACGGAAATGTATGGTCAAATCCAGTCAGGGGCTTCAAGTTCCCGAGAGGGAAGGGTAGCTTGTGAAAGGGAAAAGGATGAAACTGAGGAGTCCTGTAAAAGCTCTTATTTTGTGTGCCTCACTCGCGGTTTCCAGTTTTGCGCAAACCGCTAACGCCCGCTTGGAAGGAACTGTTCAGGATTCATCCGGCGCCGTTGTTCCCAGAGTGAAAGTCTTTGTCGTCAATACGAACAATCAGGCGCGGTCTGAAGTTGTGGCGGATGCAGGCGGTTCGTTCGTATTCCCCACTCTTCAGCCGGGCAAATACAAATTGACCGTTGAAGCCACCGGCTTCCGCGGCTCCGTCGTAAATGGCATTGAACTTTCCGTTGGTGCAACAGTCGCTCAAATTGTCAACCTGGAAGTTGGCCCGACCATGGAAAGCATCTCCGTCGAAGCCAGTGCGCTCTCCGTTCAGACTACCGACTCCCAGGTATCCAGCGCCGTCATGATGCGCGACATCGATACTCTTCCGCAACTCGGCCGCAGTCCGCTGACACTGTCGATCTTCCAGCCGGGTGTGCAGATCGACATTCGCACCGGACAGGATTCCACTTATTCTCATGTCAACGGATTACGCCAGGGCAGCAACAATTCCAAACTCGACGGAATCGATATCAACGATTCGGTTACCCCCCGGCTTGGACTTTCGCTCACCGCCGTGAACAGCGATTCCATCGGTGAATTCCGTGTCGTCACCGAAGGTGGAAAGGCCGAATACGGCCGCAGCGCCGGCGCTCAGGTGGAATTGATTACCCGCTCCGGCATCAATCTCTATCACGGTTCCGCTTACGACTATCTGCGGAACACCGCGCTAAACGCCAACGACTTTTTTAACAACCAGTCGGGCGGAGCGGTTCCAAAATACATTCAGAACCTCTTCGGCGCGTCGTTCGGCGGGCCCATCATCCACAACAAGACGTTCATTTTCGGCAACTATCAAGGCTCGCGCACGGCCCAGGAAGTAATCCGCAACCGCACGGTGCCAACGGCCCCCGCCAAACAGGGGATCTATCAGTATCGGGCAGCCGGAGCGGTGCAGGCTTACAATTTCGCGAAAGCGGATCCGCGCGGCATCGGTGTGGATCCGGCGGTGGCGAAACTGTTTGCCGGGTATCCGGCGCCGAATAACAACGACCTGGGCGATGGACTAAATTCGGCCGGGTTCCGCTTCAACAATCCGGTGTCGGCAATCAACGATCAATTCACCATCCGCGGCGATCATCACCTGACCGGCAATCACGTATTGTTCCTGCGCTGGAGCTGGTTCCGCACCTCGTCAACCGACAATTTGAACAACGCCGATGCAAGTTTCCCGGGTCAGCCGCAAGGAACGCAAGGCGGACACCGCTGGGGCTTCTCCACCGGTTCGAACTGGACCATCAGCCCAACGCTGATCAATGAATTTGTAGTAGGCCACCAGAGCGCCACTTCCGACTTCCTCCGCCCCAATCGTCCGGCAGGTCCGGCCTACATCACGAATCTTTTCTTCGACATTCCCTATGCGCTGTTTACCTCCGGCCGCAATGCTCCGGTGAACGACATCACGGACACCCTCACTAAGGTTTGGAATAAGCACACCTTCAAGGCGGGAGCGAACATCCGGTTCACCACCCTGTTTACATACAACTATGGCGGCGTATATCCCAACGTCAGCACCGCCTTGGCGAACGGAAATGTGGTTCCGTCGACCGTGGGACCAACCGGCCTCTCCGCCTCCGATCGAAATACGTTCGAACTGCTCTACAACGACGTGCTCGGCCGCATTGATCAAGTAACGCAGACGTTCTATAGCAACCTGAAGACTTTTCAAGCGGCAGGAACCCCGCGCGTCCGCAACTTTATCCTCAATGAGAGCGGTTACTTCTTCCAGGACGATTGGCGCTTAAACCGTAAGCTGACTTTGAACCTGGGGATTCGTTACGAGTATTTCGGGCAGCCCCACGAACGCGATGGCATTCAGGGTTCTATCGATCAGGCGGCGTCTGTCGGCACCCTGGGCACTTCCACGAATTTGACCGTTGTGCCTGGTGGGCCGCTGTACGGGAAGGATTGGAACAACTTCGCTCCTCGAATCGGATTCGCGTATGATCCGGGCGGCGATGGCAAGATGGCGATCCGCGGAAACTGGGGTATTTTCTATGACCGGGCCATCGGTTCGATCGTGAATTCCGTGGATTCGAACACTCCTGGATTTTCGCAGGCGGTTCCGGTATTCCCCAACCAAAACGGCGGCGATATTCGCCTCAACGACAAATACCCACTGCCCGCGCAGCCGCCCGCTCCCATCCCGACTTTGCCGGCCACACGGTCTACAGGTTTGATCCTTATTAACCCGCATCTCCGGGCGGGCTACGTTCAGAGCTACGGACTGAATATCCAGCTTGAAATTATGCGCGGAACCATCCTCCAGGCGGGCTACATCGGAAACCGCGGTGTGAAGCTGTTCATGAACCAAGACGTCAACCAACCGAAAATCTTTGGGGGCTTTCTGAATGCCTTCAAGGAAATCCAGGCGTTCCAAAACAACAGCGCCACCGAAGTGCCCGTGAGCAATGTTTTCGTGAAGTTATATGGCACTCCGGCGGCGGCGATTGCCGCTCTGGGTGGGACGAATTTCAGCCGCGGCCTGGTTGGCACCGTAGCTAACACCATAGACCGCGGCCAGTACGCCCGCTACGCGGCGCTCGGTATTCCCGCAAACTACCTGCGTAACTTTCCGCAGTTCAACCAAGTGATATTGGGCACCAACAATGGACGCTCCGCCTATGATTCGCTCCAGGTGAGCTTGCGCCGAAGCTCCGGCGATTTGCAATGGTCCGCGAACTATACGTGGAGCAAGAGCTTGGACAACGTCTCGCTCGAGGGCAACGGATTCACCACGCCGATCGACAATTTTAACTTGGCGCTCAACCGGGCCCGCTCCGATTTCGACCGCCCCCATTCCTTCAATCTGTCTGCGTCTTACACAGTTCCCTTTGGAAAGGGGAAACGGTTCGGATACAACATGCCGCGGCTGCTGGATACCGCAATCGGCGGCTGGTCTTTCGGCATGTTGCAAATCGCGCAATGCGGACAACCTTTCACCGTCAATTCGCAACGGCTCACCACCGCCGTTAGCGGCGTCCTTGCCGCCGGCACGTTCGCTACTTTCAGCGGCACGGACCGCAACATCGGCAGCGTGGATAAACGAGGCGCCGGAGTTTACTATTTCAGCCCCGATCAGGTTTCCCGGTTCGGGTTCCCCGGCGCCGGCGAATTCGGGAATGCGGGCCGCAACGTATTTCGCAACCCGGGCTTCTTCGAAACGGATCTGTCCATGGTGAAAAAATTTGCCATTACCGAGCGCCATGCCGTCTCGTTCCGCGCCGAAGCTTACAACCTTTTCAATCACCCGAATTTCGGCCTGGCAGCGGCAAACCTGAATCTCAATAACCCGGCCACATTCGGCAGGTTCAGTCAAACACTGGGCACACAGACCAGTGCCGGCTCGGCGCGGATCATGCAGATGGTTCTCCGCTACGACTTCTAGCTTTCATCCGCCACCGCGGCCGGGAACGTGCTGTCTCCAGCCGCAAACCTCTTCAATCTTTGCCTTTCGCCGCGTCCTTACAATAATCTGGAACTTTTCCGGGCTCTTCACGGAATACCAGTTATCAGCCCCATGAGACGCAGATGACGGGTTTCCTCAATCATACGGACGACTCGCTTCTGCGTCTTGCGAAGAACGGCCGGGAAGATGCCTTCGTCGAATTGTACCGGCGCAGGCAGGTGCAGATCTATAAGTTCGCACTGCACATGTCCGGCAGCTCGGCGGTAGCGGAGGAAGTGACGCAGGAGGTTTTCATGAGCCTGATTCGCAACACCGACGGTTTCGACGCCGCTCGCGGATCGCTGGCCGGGTATCTTTATGGAATCGCCCGCAATCACGTGTTGCGCGTGCTGGAACGCGACCGTCCGTACGTCGCCATGGAGGACGATTCGGTGGCGTCCACCGGTGAAACGCCGCTGAGCGATCTGACGCGGAGCGAGACCATACAATCCGTCCGCCAGGCAGTGCTGAGCCTCCCCCCGAACTACCGCGAAGTGGTGGTGCTGTGCGATTTGCAGGAGATCGGCTACGCCGAAGCCGCTGGTCTGCTGAACGTTCCGGTGGGAACCGTGCGGTCGCGCTTGAGCCCCGGCCGCGCGATGTTGGTGGATAAGTTGCGGGTGTGTTCGAGGTGCATTGCATGAAACCAAGCGATGAAGAAGCCCTGCTGGCCGGACTGCGGGCATTGCGGGAGAAGACGGTCGAAGACGTTCCTCCGGCATCGGTGGAGGCGGTGTTGCTGACTGAGTTCCGGCGCCGCCAAACACGCCGCCGTATGCCGTTCTTGTGGATCGGTCTCGCGGCAGCGGCCGCCGTGTTGGTTGCCGTCGCGGTGGACAATCACCACCCGATTCCGGAGGTTCCGGCCCCCCCGGTCGTAGTTCAGCGGGCGCCGGACCCTCCCGCGCCGGCACCGGTGCGTCAGGCAAACCGGCGGGTCCCGCGCCCGCAACACAAGCCCGCGCCGATTGCTCAGGAAGTGGCCACGGAGTTTCTGGCCATGCCCTACGCGCCCAGGTTCACCGCCGAAGACCGGGGGCTACTGGTTCGCGTGCGGCTGCCAAGGGAATCCATGCGCAGTTTGGGACTGCCAGTGAATCAGGACCGCATAGTCCAGTCAGTAAAGGCGGACGTGCTGATCGGCGAGGACGGCATCGCCAGAGCAATTCGTTTTGTTCAGTAATGCAAGTTTGGGGCTGAAATCATAAGGAGAGTAACAAGATGAGCAAAAAATGGATGATTGCGGGCGCGGTTTCGGCCCTGATAACGAGCGCGGCCTTCGCGCAGGAACAGCGGCGGATGATTTTTGCACAGGCCATCCCCGCGACGGGCGCCGCGATTCCGGCCGAGGTAATGGTGGTCAGTGGAGCGGGAATAATGGAAGGAACCGCTCAGTTTCTTTCCGCGGAAATGAGCTTTGAAGGCCCGCCGGTCAAGGGTGCGCCCTATTCAGCCGAAGCGGTCACGGAGACGACACAGATCCTCGGCGACGGCAACCGGATAGCGCGCAAAACCAGTGCGTCGCTCTATCGTGATACCGAGGGCCGTACACGCCGCGAACAGTCGCTTCCCGCAGCGGGTCCCTGGGCCACCAGCGGGACGCCACCAGTGAGTGTGTTCATCAACGATCCTGTAGCCGGCATGAACTATATCTTGGACTTGAACAGGAAAACCGCGCATAAAAGACCCGCGGGCAAATTTGTTGCAGGCCTGGCGGCGAAATCTAGTGCTTATAACAAGGTGATGAGCGTCCGTCTCGAAGCCGGAGGAGAAGTAAAGCCGTCTGCCCCGCAAGCGAAGGAAGAAAATCTTCCGGCCCAACTAATTGAAGGGGTACAAGCCGAAGGAACCCGCACCACGATAAGGATTCCCGCCGGCGAGGTTGGCAACGACCTTCCCATCGACATCGTTTCCGAGCGCTGGTATTCGCCGGAATTGAAGATCGTAATCCTGTCTAAGCATAGCGATCCGCGCATGGGCGAAACCGTCTACAAGCTCAAGGGCATCCAGAGAGCCGAGCCATCCCGCTCCCTGTTCGAATTACCCGCCGACTACACCATAGCGGACGAATCCAATCCCGAGGCGCTACGCCAGCAGAAGTTGATGGTGGAAAAGATGATCCTTGAGCACAAGCAGTAAGGGTCGTGTTGTGTCTTAAAAATAACGGGACAGCATTTTGGACGGCCCCCCCCGGGTCCGCGCCGAGGGTGTGCCCAGCATGGGCAGAATCTAATTGGATGAAAGGAGCCAATCGGGGCCGATGACGGCAACCGTA
>JANXXV010000307.1 GCA_025350445.1 Bryobacteraceae bacterium
CACAGATAATACAGCGGGAAAATTCTTAGGACGCGCCGAAAGAAAAAGTTACGAATCGCTTGGCCGCGTCTTTCGGGAAACGCTTCGTTTCGGGCATCGAATAAAATTCGCGTAATGAGAAATCCCGATAGCACGAAAAAAAGCCGGACGCCGACCTCGCCCCAAAAAAGAAGTTTGTGAAAAGCCTCCGCGGGAAACAGGTGGGCATACAGGACAAGGGCCGCGGCCACTGCCCGCAGTCCGTCGAGCTGGGGCATGTACTTGGTTGGTTGGGTTTTCATGCAGCGAGAACTTCATTGTATCACTGCAATAAGGTTACTTCATAGACGCGGAAGCACTTTGGCGCGGGCGGTCTCTAGGGTGAAGGGCGGTTTGACGATGGATGAACTCATTAGTTTATTTTAGGTTCCTTTGCGGGCGTGGAACGCGACCTAAATGGTCGCGTTCGGACGCGCGCTACTACCGTCCTGTGGTGCTAGAGGGATTGGGTCATGGTTACTGGAACGCGGGGGAAATCTACCTCCGTCTGTGCGATGTGATTGAAGTAGTTGGTGAATATGTTGAGGGCTACATTGGCCACGATTTCAGCGGT
Source organism: Bryobacteraceae bacterium (assembly GCA_025350445.1). Next base: position 593 of record JANXXV010000307.1, read on the forward strand.
CTCGGCGTCGTTGTAGCCGGAATGGCGGAGCGTGGCGAGGTCCTGATCGGAAACCTCACCACGGGCGACCACGATCTTCTGGGCGAACTGGAGGCCCGCGTGGCGCTTGGCGTCTAAGGAACGCGACTCGCGGCTTAGCTCGATTTGTTCGGAGGTCAGTCCGGCCATCTTGCCTAGAGTCGAGTGCGCGGAGAGGCAGTACTCGCAGGAGTTTGCCTGGGCTACGGCGATGGCGATCTGTTCGCGGAACTGCGCATCGAGCACTCCGCCGGACAGGTTGCCGGCAAAGTTCAGGTAGGCCTCCAATGCGGCGGGCGAGTGCGCCAACGTCTTCATCAGGTTGGGGGTGATACCGAATTTGGCCTGGACGCCGGTGAGGAGTTGCTTTGCTTTGCCAGTGGCTTCGGCGGGATTGATCGGGTTGATTCTGGGCATTTTGGAAGTTTTCCTTTTGGGCCCCTTGGGCCATGTCTGCCTTAGTGCAAGGAGATGGCCAGATGCGGAAATCGGATAACCCTTTGATAAGATGAGGCATGTTACAGCCGCAACAGATAATGAGATTACATGAATTGTTAGATTTCATGATATAATCATGAAATCTCATGGATTTAGGCAAACTCCCTGCTGTTCTGGTCGCACTGGCTGAACAGCGATCACTAGACGATGTACTGAAAAGCATCCTTACGGCATTGGTGGAGCAACCTGATGTGGCACTGGCGCGCGTCTGGCTGCTTGAGAGTGATGACACCTGCCCGCATTGCGCCGGAGGAAGTCATGGGGGACGGCTGGCGCTTCATTTGCGGGCTAGCGCTGGATCGCCCTGGAGCCCGGATGCGGATTGGAGCCTGACTACGGGGAGCTTTCATCGGGTTGAACTGGATTCGCGGCGAAAGTTGGGACATATCGCGAGGACTGGGGAGCCTATCCGGATTCGGCGGCTGGATGAGGACCAGGGATGGGTGCTGCATCCGGAATGGGTGAAGTGGGAGGGGCTGATCGGATTCGCGGGGCGTCCTTTGATCTTTCGCGGAGAGGTGTTGGGTGTGCTGGCGGTGTTCCGGCGCTCAGAGGCGGAGGACACCTGCTGGAAATGGATTGGCACATTAACGGATGCGGCGGCGGTTGCGGTGGCTAATGCGCGGGCGTTTGAAGAGGCCGAGCGACTGCGGCGCGAACTGGAACTGGAACGCGATTACCTGCGTGAGGAAGTTCTGGAAGTGGGCGCGTTCGGGGGAATTCTGGGGCGCAGTCCGGCGCTGGAAAGAGTGTTGCGCCAGGTGGAACTGGTTGCGGGTACGGATGCCAACGTCCTGATTCTGGGGGAGAGCGGTACGGGGAAGGAGTTGGTGGCACGGGCGATTCATGAACGAAGCGCGCGGTCGCGGCGGGCGCTGGTAAAAGTGAACTGCGGGTCCATTCCGCGGGAGCTGTTCGAGAGCGAATTTTTCGGGCACGCGCGGGGAGCGTTTACCGGCGCGGTGAAGGACCGGACGGGTCGATTCCAACTGGCGGACGGGGGTACTTTGTTTTTGGATGAGGTGGGGGAGATTCCACTGGAATTGCAGGCCAAGCTGTTGCGTGTTTTGCAGGAAGGGGAGTTTGAGCGGGTGGGGGAAGACCAGACGCGCCGGGTGAATGTGCGGGTGATCGCCGCCACGAATCGCGACTTGCGAAAAGAGGTTGAGGAGGGACGGTTCCGGTTGGACCTGTTCTATCGGCTTGGGGTATTTCCCATGGATGTACCTCCGTTGCGGGAACGGCGGGAAGATATTCCGGAGCTTGCCGGACATTTTGTGCGGCAAGCCTGCGCGCGTTTCCATGTGCCGGAGCCTCGCCTGCCGCAGCGGGAATTGCTGCGGGCGCGAGCGTATGGCTGGCCGGGAAATGTGCGCGAGTTGCAGAACGCGGTGGAACGGGCGGTGATTGTGGCGCGGAATGGAGTGCTTGAGTTTCAGTTGCCGGAGTTGGAGAAGGTGACGGAGCCATTGCGCGAGGAGACCCGCCATGGGGTGGTGATACCGGAGCGAGAGTGGCGGAACCGTGAGCGCGCCAACCTTTTGGCGGCGCTGGAACTGGCTAAGAACCGGGTCTCCGGGACGGGTGGGGCGGCTGAATTGTTGGGGATCAATCCGGCTACGTTGACGTCTAGACTGAAGGCTTTTGGGATTCGCCCGAAATCGTGATAACCGCCTACTTCGGGAGGTGCTTTTCCGATTCCCGGTGGGCCGCTTGGGCCAGTTCGAAGGCCTTGGTGGCGTGCTCCAAAGCTTTTTTCGAGAATTCATGCCCGGTCAGATGGTCGCCCTTTCCGTGGTGCTCCGCCGCCGTGATGTGCGCGTGTTCCGCGAGATTGTGAAGTTCGGCTGCTCTTTGATGCGAATCGTCCATG
>JANXXV010000366.1 GCA_025350445.1 Bryobacteraceae bacterium
CGATGCCAGAAGATCGTAGCAACTGGGGTCGATCCGGCGCTCGCCCACGTTATAGCCGATGGACAGCAGGTTTCGCACCTTGTCGAACAGGAATCCATGTTCCATGAACGAGAATCCGGCGGCTTGCGCCTCGATTGCATCCAGCGCCGCGATTCGCGCCGCCGCGCGCTGGCTTGCCAGGCTCACCAGCCGCTGCAACTCACCGAACCAGCTCTTTTCATCGGCAGCGGCATTCGCGCCCAATTGTTCCTCAACAGCCGGCAGCAACTCCGCTTCCAGCCTTTCCAGTTGCCGCAGAGACGGGATAGCGGAAAGAGCGGGGAATTCACCCAGGCGGTGTGGCGGCGCTGCCAGGGAAAACCACGGCGTCAGAAACGTAAGATCGTCCACTACCCCGCGGCACTGGCGAGCCAGCGCACGCGCCCACCAGTTCACCTGATATTCCGGCGAGGCGGGGTCCTTCATCTCGGGATTGGCTGCCGCCAGGGTGGCAACCAGTTCGGTTGCCGCGCCGGCCAGCCTGTCGAGGCAGATCCACGCTGCGTGCAGAGAAGTTGCCTGTGAATCGATTGCCGCCTCCAGAAACTCCCGCAACTGGATCAGCTTTGCTGCCGCCGCCTGACCGGGAACGATGCGCGCACCGGTTCCCACCAGAATCCGCAATGTGTCTGAGAGGCCTTCGCACAAATTCGTTTTAAGGATCTTGTGGTTCGGAAGCTCTGAAAGGCCCTGGCGCAGAGTCATCAAATGCCCGGCAAGATTGCCGCTATCCACGGTGGAAATGTAGCGCGGTTCCAACGGTCTAAGCGTCTGCGTGTCGTACCAGTTATAGAAATGGCCGCGATGGCGCTCCATGGATTCCAGCGTGCGCAGCGTGTTGGCGGTGCGCTCAACCAGATCGCCGGAAGCGATGTAGCCGAAGTCGTAAGCGGTAAGATTCGACAGCAGGTAGAGACCGATGTTGGTGGGAGAAGTACGATGCGCAATCACCTTTACCGGTTGCTCCTGATAGTTATCCGGTGGAAGCCAGTTATCTTCCAGGCCAACGAACTCCTCGAAAAACGCCCATGTTTTTCTGGCCAGCTTTCTCAGGAAAATGGTCTGTCCGAAAGTGAGCCTCGCTTCATTGCGCCGGATGCGCCGGCTGACCCACCAGGCGATCGCCGGGGACGAAAACCATAGGCCGAGGATGGGTTGGGCGGCGTTGAGCGACTGCGGCCTGAAATAGAAAAGGCCGAGCCAGACCGTCGTAGCGAAAAACGGCGCGAACCACATGGCCAGCCATTCGCCGACCGATTCCGAGCGGTGTTTATGATCGTGTCCGCTGGCGGGTTTCCATTCCAGCAACCGTCTTCTCGATATCAGCATGCGATAGCAGGTGCGCAACACTGCGTCCGCGCTGAACATGGCTTCATAGGGCAGACAGGCGAAGGTGAATGCATACTGCCGGAACTGCTCGCCGGCGGAAATTATGGCGCCGGTCAGATGCTGTCCCAGTTGTACGTCAGCCGGTTTGCGGATGATCTCCAGCAAAGAGGCGGTTAACGAAGGAATCAGAATGATGCCCAAAACGGCATAGGTCCAAAACCAGGCCGGCGAGACCGCGGTCCACGCCAGCAACAGCAGTGTAACCAAAGCCGGCGCAACCAGACTGCGGCGCAGATTATCGAAGATCTTCCACAGGGACAATCCCGAAAGCGGATTCTTCACTCGCGTACCGTCAATCGAAGGCGCGCGCGGCAGCAGCCACCGCGCGATCTGCCAGTCGCCCCGAATCCAGCGGTGACGGCGGCTTACATCGGCGCTGTAGCGAAGCGGATACTCTTCGTAGAGCTGCACGTCGCTCAACAGGCCGGCACGCGCGTAACATCCTTCAATCAGGTCGTGGCTCAGGATGCGGTTCCGGGGAAAGCGGCCGTTGAGGGATCGCTCAAAAGCATCCACGTCATAGATCCCTTTGCCGATGAACGAGCCCTCGTGGAACAAGTCCTGATAAACATCGGAAACAGCGCGCGTGTAGGGATCGACTCCCGGCGAACTCCCAAACATCCGCGCATAGCGGGAGCGGTTTGTGCCAGGCAGGCTGACAGACACGCGCGGCTGCAGGATGCCGTAGCCTTCGGTGACGCGCTGCTTCTGTTCGTCGTACCGCGGTTGGTTCAAGGGATGCGCGATGGCCCCCACCATCCGGCGGGCGGAATCCCGAGGCAGGTGTGTATCCGTGTCGAGAGTGATGACGTATTTCGCACCGCCCAGGACTTCCGTGCCGCCAACTACCAGCGAGAACCGTTCCGCCGCATCGCCCCGCAGCAAAGCGTTCAAGTCGCCCAGCTTTCCCCGCTTCCGTTCATAGCCCATCCAGATCTTTTCCGCCGAATTCCAGCGGCGCGGACGGTGGAACAGAAAGAACGTGTCATTCGAGCCGTCCGCGTACTTCTCGTTCAGTTGTTCGATACTTCTCTTCGCAAACGCCAATAGGGGCGCATCCTCGGGAAGCGTTTCACTGTCCGCATCGCGCAGGTCGGTCAACAGAGCAAAGTGCAGAGACTTATCCCGATTCGCAAGGAAGCGGACTTCCAGGCCTTCCACCAGACTCTCAATATTCGCCTCGCTGGTGAGCATGGTGGGAATCACCACCAGCGTCCGGCATTCGCTAGGAATCCCTTTCGAAAAGTCCATGGATGGTAAGGCGTTGGGCTTGGTGAACAAGGTGATCAGCCAGTTGACCAACGCCACGGCCAAGTGGCTTGCGGATACGCCGGCGGCGATAGCGGCCGGCGCCCATAGCGCCTCAGGCAAACTCGCCCGCCTTAGCAATCCGGCTGTCAGCGCGGCGGTAACCAGCAGGATTCCACCGGCGTAAAGAAGCAATGGAAATCGATCCGCAATCCGGCGGATCACGGCTGAGACGGGCAACCGCACCTTTGCCGATTGCTCAAGCCGGGGCAGCCCTTTATCGATCAAGAAGTAGCCGACGTGTCCCTCGCGGCTTGCGGCGCCTTTGCCCGCGCCGGCTTCCCGGGTAAATTCAATGGCCTTGCGCGACACCTCGCCTTCTGTCAGCGGACTGGTCTTCGCCAGCCTTTCGACTACGTGACGGTAGCGGTCGCGCGTGGCGAAGTCCATCCCGGCGTAGACCCCGGCTGGATCTTCGCGCAGCGTCTTCTCGACCACACTCATCTTTTCGACGAATTCCCGCCAGTCGGTGGCCGCCAGGAACCGCAGGCTTCCAATGGTGTTGCTGATGGAAACCTGATCCCCGGCCTGCTTCTGATTCTCAATCTGAATCAGTTGCTCGATGGTCTGTCCGGACTCCGCCAGCCGTTGCTCCACCCAGGCGAGCGGCATCGCCAGCGCCGAAGTCTGCCCTTGCAGGCGGCGCGCCAGCTCCGCAACGAAGGCGGTAGACATCGGAGGATTCGATCGCGCCATATCGGCGCTGACCAGAATCAGGCTTTTCGGATCCTTCTCTGCGATAACCGTCATCTGGCCGGCCCAATGGTGGGCCAGATTCTGGTCAATGCGGTGAGCCGTAAGACGTATGGCAATGCGCCGCAGATTTTCGATCAGCGCCAGACGGAGCATGATCGGGATCGCCCACAGTTCGCCGAGTTTCAAAGAGCTTACAGTCTGATAGGCCGCGATGAAGCGGCTGAGACTCTCGGGATCGACTCTCCCGTCGCCGTGCGAAATAGTTTCCAGCCCGATATCGTACACGCGCGGAAAACCAATCGACGGACCGTTAAGCAAGAAGGGCAATTCGCGGCTGTAGCCCTTTGGCAAGTGACGTCTTGCCATGCGAATCTGTTCCTCAATCAAATAGAGATTGTCCAGCAGCCATTCCCCGGCCGGCGTAATGCGGCGGTCCAATCTGACCGCCGCGGCAAGCAAACCGCTGGAGCTGGATAGAACTTCTTCGTTCTCGGCCAGGCGCTTCAGCAGCCGGTCCGGTGTTCGCCGCAAGCTGGTTTTGTGCGATGCCGCTAGTGTTTTTCCGTGCAACTCCATCTGCCCGGAACTGAACAGTTCACTCCGCAACAGCGGCTCGTCCGCGGCAAATGGACGCGAAGCTCCGCTTCCGTTGCGGCTGGACGGAAGATGAAGCAAATTTTCGAAACGAATCTTGGCACTCGCTTTCAGGGGTAGGTCTCCGGCTTCCTGCGAGCGGCTCGCATCGCCTTGTGCCGCGGGTCCAGCGCGATCATCTCCCGCACCTGACCGTTAAGGTCCTGCCAGTCGCGTATAAAATATCCGGCTTCGTCCCGGGCCATCACTGTGCGGCGAATCCCTTCCAGGATCTCAATCGCCGTATTGGTGTCCAGCAGATCCCCGCCTGATTGGCGGCCAGCTACGGTACGCAGCGCCCTCGCCACACGGTCGAATTCAGCGGCCACCAATAATTTAATCTGTTCGGCCCATTCGATCTGGTTCGGCGTTCCGGTCATTTCGCTGGTAATCTCCAGTTGAGCACAATTCGGCGGGAGCCCGTACCCAAAAGCTCTAATCTAAGAGCATTTCCGCAGACATGTAAACTGCCGGGGCGAGCGCTCTTGCGCCCGTCGTCAACCCTTACGGGGGACAGGACACTAGCGGTAGTGTCCAAGAAGTAGCTGGACAGGCCAAGTCGTATCTCACCCGAGGGGCTCACCCCAAAATCCGCGTTTATCGGCGTCCATCCGCGGCCAATAATTATGTGCCGCCCAGTATTAGCTCCCGATTGACGCCGGTTAACGCAGATTTTGCGCGGAACCATAGTATTCGATCTGTCCAGCTAATTCGCAGACACTACACTTGCAACTCGCCGTTAGAAAGCGGTATTCCCGATATTTCCAGCTTATCGTACCGCTTGCGGGGCAACGGCCCACATTCTCCCTCACCTGACACGGCCCGAGCCAATTCTTACACGGGACCCAACACTATTCTTTGTGGGCGGAGTACTTAGTCCATGCCGCCGTCAACCCCGCCGCAGCCGCGGGAACTTCGGTGCTGCCCATCACAATGGTCTCGTTAGTCAACTTGGATCCGTACAGCTCCAGGTTGGTGTCTTCATCCGGACGCAACGTTGCGCCGCCCAGCGAGAGGCCGGCGAACACTCCACGCGAGCGCGAATACGTGAGGATCTGTGCTTGCATCTTCGCGTCGGTGCCTGCCGACGACGTCCGCCCCACGGGGCCGGCCGCCACGGAAGCATCGCCGCCCAGCGTGAACTTGCTGGATAGCAATTTCTCGGCTCCCCGTTTATTCATTACCAGCATGATGGCATCCGTTTCCGAACCGCCGATCTGGAAGCCTACACTGCCGCCTTCCACGCGCACCGCGCCCGGCGCCGACCATCCGCCACCCGCGGGACGCCGGCACGAGATGAATCCCTTGCCATACTTGCCCCCGACCACGAACGCCGCCTTTTTCAAACCCGGGACAATGACGATGCACTCCGACTTCTCAAGTAGTTCTTGCGGGATGCCTTTGTCTGGTGCGCTCATCACTTCATTCAGCACCGACGCGGATTCGTTCAACCGCTCGGTGGCTGTGTCACTTGCGTACAGCATTCCTGCGCTCAGGCAGGCGATTGCAATTCTGGTAATGTTCATAAGGTTTCTCGTTTGCGGGAAGCTCTCGAGACGGCCCGAGGCTTATCCCACCGAGCTGGACTCTTCCGGGCGGAAATAGTGTCACGCAAGAACGGCGTGCCCGGCGGCGGGCTGGCCATCGGCGATCCATTGAACCGCGTCTGACAAGCTGGTCACCAGCTTTTCCGGCCGCGGACCCTGAAACCGTTGCAGCGCCCGCTCTTTGTCGCCCGCAAATCCCCACACGCCGATCACGATCTTCGTTCGCGGGTATCGCGAGCGAAGTTCGCGGCTCAAAGTTCTGGCACGGGCGAACGCGAATGGCGGAAGCGACGAGATGCAGAACAAGTCGTTCTCATCGGGATTCACCAGCGCCACTGTGTTTAACAAGGATGTATCGAGTGAAAAGGAGATCGCGGCCGATCCTGCCTGCTCCAGCAGTTGGCCCAACATAGCGCCGGTAATTTCGTCGGCTTCGTCGTTGGCCGGCAGACATAGTATCCGGCCTCTCCGATCGGGTGCCGGATCTTCCTCCGGCCTCACGAACTCGGTCGAGAACTCGGCAATCATTTCCCTGACGCTTAGAAAGAGGAACTCTTCGCGCGCGGCATCGAGCGCACCTTTATGGCGGTCCTGCTCGGCCAGAGTAAGCGCGGGAACGAATACGGTGTCGTATAGCTGAGACAGCGAATGGTCCACAAGATAGTGATCCACCACGGCGCGCGCTTCCTGGTCGTCCATCGCCAGCAGCCGCTGGTAGACTTGCGCGTCGGCCTCCAGAACCGGCTCATCTCCTAGCAGGATGTGCAGGAACGATAGCTGCGGAACATAGCGTCCCAGCACCACCACGCATACAGTAAGCGGCGTGGAGAGTATCAAACCGGCCGGCCCCCACAGCGCCGCCCAAAACACCGTGGTCAGCAGCAATGCCAGCGCGGAGATTCCCGTGTGCACGCCGTAAAGCCAGGGCTCGACAAAATTCCCGGTGATCAGTTCCAGTGTTGCAAATAGCACGAAGACCAGCACCGGAGGCATCCAGCTATCGAACGAGGCAAGAGCCAGAATCAACGGCAGCAGTCCCGCAACCATTGCTCCCACATATGGGACAATGCGCGCAATTGCCGCCAACGCTCCCCACAAAGCAGCATACGGCACGCCGATCAGATAGAGCCCCGCGCCGCTGAGAAGCCCGAAGCACGTGTTCACAAGAAGCTGCATCACCAGATATTTGCTGACGCGGCGAGTGGCGTCGTCCAAGGCCTGCGTCACCACATTCAGTTGATCCAGCCCCACCAGGCGCAGCAGACGGTTGCGCAGATCGCTCTGTTCTAGCAGCAGGAACACGGTGAAAATTAAAATGATGCCGAGTTCCGCGAGTGGCGCGAGAAACGGCCTCGTCAGCTCCCGGTAATATTGAAAGTCGCCCGCCGGCTCCTTGACAATCTGGACAGGCTGGGGGGATACATTTTGCCCTTGCGTACCCCGGCTGGTTCCCCGCTGGCTGCGGCTTGGCGGCGCCGCGGCAGGCGCCGGCTGGTTAGTTAATTCCTTCCCTAACTCCTTCACGCTCTCAGCGGCGCGCCCCAGTGCACCCTTGCCGGGAGTGCGCATGGCCTGAATCTTGTTGTGAATGTTTTGTTGATACCGCGGAAGCTCGTTGAGCACTCCCACCAGTTGATCGAAGATTTCCCAACCAACAGCGCTGGCGGAGGCGACCGAGAGCACCATTATCAGAAGCACGGAAGGCGCACGGCTCAGCCCCAGCTTTCGCAGCCGGGAAACGGCAGGCGTCAGGATTAAAGTGAGGGTGATGGCGAAAGCAAGCGGGATCAGAATCTCGCGCGCGACGTAAAGCACCGCGACTACGGCGATTACAATCGTCGCGGTTCGGATGGCGGATGAGCCTGAAGGACGTGGTTGCCTGATCATAGCTCGCCGGGAATCGTTTTCCAGTCTATAAGAGGAATCGCGCTGCCGATTGTGTCAAGAATTTAGTTTTCGATGTCCGTCGAGCCGTAACTGAAGGGCCTCCGCGCGTGGAGGTTAATCTCGCGTGGAGGTTAATCTGAAGGTATGCTTTCTTGGTTGTTTTCCGGCCCGCTTGCCACTGGTTCGACCGCGCCCGATTTTACCTTGCCCGATCAGGATGGCGTGCCGGTGACGTTATCCGCGCTCCGTGGCAAGAACGTGGTGCTCGTCTTCTATCCTGCCGACGAAACCCGGGTTTGCCGCCAACAACTATGCGAATTTCGTGACACGAATCAATTGGCGAACGATCGGGGAGTGCTGGTTTACGGCATAAACCCTGCATCCACGCAAAGTCATTCCAGCTTCCGGAACAAGCAGCGACTCCCGTTTCCTCTACTGGTGGATGCGGACCGGAGGGTGGCATCGCTTTATCAAGCCAACGGCCTGCTCGTGAAGCGGACCGTTTATCTGATTGGCAGGGATGGCATTATCCGTTTTGCGAAGCGCGGGAAACCAGTACCGCAAGAGGTGTTTGCAATGGCCGATACCCCGGATTAACGTCTGTAACGGAATGACCTATCCAATCAACAACCTCTTCCTGACGGTCAAGGCTCGCTACCGGGCCGCGCGCGTGGGCAATTGGTCCCGCATCGGTGGCGACGTCATTTCTGCACAACGTCTTAGATCACACTCGGATAAATCCTAAGTCATGTTCGACACGATCGCGCCGATAACCTTAATTGGGGCAAGGTGCGAAAGTCTTTTAAAGCGTTACGGCTAGATATCCGATTGTGGGCAGTCGCAGCGGCACTGGGGTTCGGTGTACTGTGGTGTGTCGGTCAGGTAATGCCAAGCTCCGGCAAGGTACTTCGTATCGGCATCCAGCAATTTCCTCCTTACATGTTGGAGTGTGGGGACGGGTCGGCCGATGGTGCGGCTGTAGCCATTTTGAACGAAGCCGCCAGGCGGCGTGGCATCCGGTTGCGGTGGTCCATCGAGAACGAAGGCCCCGACGTGGCGATCGCGTCGGGTAAGGTGGATCTGTGGCCCATGCTCAACAGCATGACGCCCCAAAATCGGACGATACACGTCTCGCCGCCGTGGATGGTGAGTGAATTCGTGCTGCTGACGCTGAAAAGTTCAGGAGCGATGACGTTAGAACAAGCCGCGGGGAAGCGCGTCGCCTACCCTGGCCCTCCGGTAATTGAGTCGATGGCCGCCAAGTACCTGAAGGGAATTCAGCCTCAGCGGCGGACTACATACGAAGCGGCGACCCGCGCCGTCTGTACGGGTGAAGCCGATGCGGCCTTTATCGATTCCCGATTTGCGCAATCGATCCTGATGGATCGGCCCGCCGAGTGCGGGAATCGCGGACTCCAATACACGCTAGTCCGCCCGGCGTTGCTGCCCTTGGGCGTCGCTTCCACCCACAAGCAGGCACGGACGGCCGATCTTCTGGCCGAGGAGATTCTCCAGATGGGCGCCGACGGGGCGCTCGCCAAAATTCTGGCCCAATGGTCGGTGATCGATACGCACGACACCGAAGCGCTTATCGCACTGGCAAGGCTAAAGAATTATAGCCAGCTGCTTATCTGCGTGATTGCCGCGATGGTGTTGTCATTGTCGCTGCTGGGGATCGTCGCGCACAGGCTGCACGGCGCCAGGGAGATCGCAAGCCGCGCCGTACAGGTTAAGGCTACGTTGCTTACCAATGTCAGTCACGAAATCCGCACCCCGATGAATGGCGTGATGGGTATGACGAATCTGCTCTTCACCACAAATCTGACCACCGAGCAACGCGAATATGCCGAAGCTGCGCACAGTTCGGCTGAATCGCTGCTTGGAATGCTGAACAATATGCTCGACTACGCTCGAATGGATCAAGGGGAGCTGAAATTTGACAGCGTGGACTTTGATTTGCACGGGCTGCTGGAAGATGTCACCGAACATTTCGCCCCCTATGCGGGGCGCAAGCGGCTGGAAGTGGCGTGTTTGATCGCTCCAGATACTCCCCAGATTGTTACCGGCGATCCCGTAAAACTGCGGCAGGTTCTAAGCAACCTGATGAGCAATGCCGTGAAATTCACAGATCGTGGAGAAATCGTCCTGTCCTCCAAAGTTGTATCGGCGGAAGCGGGCGAAGTCGTCTTACATATTGAAGTAGCCGACTCCGGCATTGGAATCACCGAGGAAGACCGCCCCAAACTGTTCCGTTCGTTCGGACAGTTGGACGCCCCCGCCAGCAGGTCCCATTCCGGCGCTGGATTGGGATTAGCCATCTGCAAGCAGATCGTTGCCGGTGGCGGCGGCTACGTGGATTACCACAGCAAGCCCGGCGTTGGATCGTCATTCTGGGTGGTAATGCGATTCGGACTGCCTCAGTACAACTTACCGCCGCTGCCAGCCGACCTGGAACTTGTTGGACGCTCCGTTCTTATCGTCTCCGGCTCGGAATCTATTCGGCGGACCATCCTCCTGCATTGCCGCGCACTTGAAATGAAGTCGCGAGAGGCTGCAACCATCAGCCAAGCTCTGGAATTGCTTCACAGAATGCCGTTCGATCTGATCGTCGGAGACAGCCGCGCACCGGACACCGCCAAGCTGGCCGAAGTGAAACTGCTCTCCACGAAGTTGATTCTCATGTCGTCATCGCTGGACGAAGCCGCCGAAACCCAAGCGGATGCGATCCTTCCGAAACCGGTGAGGCAATCCGGCTTTTCTCACGCCGTCCGCAAAGTATTGACTCGCGATCCTGCTGAAACCCGTTCCGCCGGCGACACCCAAAGTCACCCTTCTGATTCGCCCCCAATTCCCACGCTCTCGTAGTGGCCGTCATGAATCAACGTTTCCTGCCGGACCCTCCCGGTGAGTGGATCGGAATGCGTATCTGAGCCACTCACCGTCAGAGAGTGGGCCCGAACCGGTCGCAAGGCTATTTCACAACATGCTCTTAGTCCACATTTTTGATCCTCGTGTGTTTCGGGTCGTCGCTCCAAGCCAAGTACGTGCGTCCTTCGCCGGCTAGAATCCAGGTGTCATCCAAGTTGTGTAACTCAAGTTATAGCCAGCGCACGCTACCACCGGGTGATAGCCGTGTAGAATCAAGACAGTATCTCCGTGCTCCGCGGCATAGAAGACGTCAAACGGATCCGCATCGGCCGCATCGGTATAAACCCGCATGAATCACCTCTGCCGGTTCCACCGGAAGTAGTAAACTTCCTCCATCGGTACGTCTGAAGGCGTCACCTCGGAAGCCGCCGTGAACCGGCCGTGGTTGTGCGGCGGACGGCTTGACCACCCGCCGGGCTGGTTCAGCGTCGCTCCGCAAATCAAATGGGCGGCATTCACGTTGGCGGTAAAATTTGTAAACACTGTACGCGCCCAATTATCCTTGCCTACACTCTTCCCTATGTTCTCCGGGCCGCCGATCTCCACTGGCCTTGCGCCCGGTTTTCCCTGTGCCCCGGCGATAATCACCCTTGCGGGGCCACTCGTGCTCTTCACGTGCACCTTCGAAGCCACCGGCCCACCTCTCCCTGCACCTAAACTACGGCAGGCCCGGAATAGAAATCGAGCGAAAATTCCTCTTCGCCGCTCTCAAATGAATACTCTTCCGGGCCATCTCCCAATTCCAAAATAGAGAGGGACAGAGACTTCAGTTGCTTTCCGCGCGTCACCAGCGGATAGAATCCCCCGCTTCTCCTGGTGATTTCAGGTGCAAGTTCATCAAATCAAGCTATCATAATCGAATCGTATCCATGAGAGTTCTTATTGCGGTTTTCCTTGGCGCCACCGCGGCCATGGCGCAGGGCCCCACAATCGAACAACTGTTCCGGCGGCCGTTGATCTGGGGAACCTCCCCGGATCAAATCACCTGGTCGAAGAAGGGGCACACTCTGGTTTTCCTATGGAATGCGGAAGGCCATCGGTTTCGCGATCTCTATTCCTACACCCCTGAAAATCAAAAGCTCAGCCGCCTGACGGACCTCGAATCACAGGAAGATGAAATCAACATCACCGACGACGAGAAAGACGAACGGCTCAAACCGTACCAGTTGCCGCAAGCGGGTCTAGCGGATTTTGACGTTTCTCCCGACGGCCGCAAGGTCGCCTTTTCCCACAAAGGCGATCTGTACGTAGCGGATACGGATGGCAAGCCCGGGTTGCTTCGTCTAACCAAGACCAAGGCTCTGGAACTCTCGCCGCAATTCTCTCCCGACAGCAAAAAGCTTGCCTCCCTCCGCGCCGGCCAAATCATCGTGCAGGATCTATCCAGCGGACAGATCTGGCAGGCGACCAACGTGGAAGGTTCGGTCATCGATTCCTATCACTGGTCCCCGGATGGAAGATCGTTCGCATATCTGACAAAGAGAACTTCCAGACAATTACCGCTCGCCAGTTTTTCGGGACGATTCGTGGCCACAAGAAACATTTCCAGGACCGTGGCCGGCGACGATCCAGCCGAATTTGGAATCTTCCTGGTCCCCTCCGAAGGCGGCAGCCAGCAGCCCATTGAGATTGGCAAGCCGGCCGGCAGGGGCTCGGTACGGATGCCCAAGTGGGCGCCGGATTCGAAGAAACTAGTGACCTTTTTCAACTCGCCCAACTGGAAAACGAAACAAATAATGGTTCTGGACGCGCACACGCTGAAAGCCGCCGTGATTGCCGAAGAGACCGATGACCGCTGGGTGGATTACGGATTCGCGGGATGGTCGCCGGATTCCAGGACAGTCCTGTTCACCAGTGAGAAAGACGGCTGGGCGCATCTTTACACAGTGCCCGCCGCCGGAGGCGAAACGAAACAGTTAACCAGCGGCGCCTGGGAGATCCATCGCGAACAGTTCTCCGAAGATCCGCAATGGATCGGCGGCTCTATCTACTTCGCATCCACCGAGGGCGATACTGCACAGCGGCATACCTACAAAATCCGGCCGGACGGATCGGGAAAGGAAAAGCTCTCCCGCAAAGAAGGCCTCAATATCGGGCAGATTTCCGAAGACGGACAATACATGGCCTGGCGCCTGGCCGACGCCGGGAACCCGCTCGATCTCTGGGTGAACGACAAGAT
>JANXXV010000368.1 GCA_025350445.1 Bryobacteraceae bacterium
CGCCGACGATCACAACGCAGGCATACAATTTCGGCACTGGGCGATTCGGCCATCCCGAACAAGACCGCGCCATTACGCCACGCGAGGCAGCTCTACTCCAAACTTTCCCCCGCAGCTTTCGCTTTGTTAGACCGCGCGAGCCAGTTTTCCTATCTCATGTAGGTCGGCTTATCGGCAATGCGGTGCCGCCCCGACTGGCCTTCCACGTTGGCAAAGAGATCATGCGAGCCGCAGAAGCCAACGCCGGCCGACGGAGGTCTGCTAATTGAGTTCACCGTACCGATTCACTCTCGATCTTCGAGTGCTTGACCACTTGGGTATCAACCTCTACAGCAACGCCGCTGCTGTACTGTCAGAGGCCGTGGCCAATGCCTGGGACGCTGACGCCCAAGTGGTGAAGGTTGATATCCAAAGTAGGCAGATTACGATTGAAGACGACGGTATTGGCATGACGCTCACCCAGATAAATGACCGATTCCTCAAGACTGGGTACGACAAGAGAACGAACGAGGGAGAAATTTCAGCCCAGGGCCGGGCGTTCATGGGGCGAAAGGGAATAGGCAAGTTGGCGCTGTTCTCTATCGCCGACCAGATCGAGATACACACGCGCGCTGGTAAGAAGGAGCAGCACGCCTTCAGCATGAAAATGTCCGAAGTGCGAAAAGCTATCTCGACCGGCGCGACTTACTTTCCTGACCCAGTAGAATTCGCTGGTCCATCGAAGGGCACTCGTATCATCCTAACCGAGCTCAAGAAGAAAAGGACGGCAACGTCAGTTCCTGCACTGCGCAAACGGATCGCGCGTCGTTTTTCTGTAATAGGATTCAAGGGTGCCAACGGAGATCGGTTTGTGGTCCAGATCAACGACAAGCCCGTTGGACCTGACGACCGAGAAGATTTGCGAGCGTTGGAGTTTCTATGGGAATTCGGGAATGAAAGCCTGTCTTCTGCGGAATACCCAAACGTAGTGAAGCGATTTTTGCTATCAGACCAAGTTGACTCCACCCATCCTGATTGAAAAATTTCAGGCTGGCTGGGCGCCGCTGAAGGGCCGAAGAAGCTTAAGCATGATGAAGCCGGTTCACTCAATGGCATCGTAGTCTTCGCGCGTGGTCGCCTGATCCAAGAAAACATCCTCGACAAATTGAATTACAATCGTATTCTCGTTAGTTACCTCACTGGTCAAGTCAACGCCGATTTCTTGGACTTGGCAGATGAAGATGACATCGCAACGAGTGACCGGCAGCGCCTGATCGAAGACGACGAAAGATACGTAGCCTTGACGGAGTTCCTGAAACGCACGCTTATTTCCATCCAGGACAGATGGACAGATCTTCGGAATGAAGCGCGAGGGAAACAAGCGATTTCTGAAATTCCTGTGTTGGCAGAGTGGATTGACCATCTTCCGACTTCTCAACGAAAGAACGCGAAGGCGTTGCTAGGCTTAATCCGTGGCGTAGAAATCGAGCACGAAGAAGAACGTAAACAGCTCTACCGCTCGGGCATGCTCGCATTCGAAAGGCTACGGTTGCGTGAAGAAGGGGCGCTTCTCGCTCAAGAACCGCACCTCACCGCCGCGTTACTACTTCCGCTGCTGTCAGATCTTTCGCTGCTGGAGGGTTCCTTGTACCGTGAGATTGTCAAGGTTCGCCTCCAGGTCATCAAAGACTTCGAGAACCTTGTTGATGAGAACGAGAAGGAAAAGGTACTCCAGAAACATTTGTTTACCCATTTGTGGCTATTGGATCCGGGCTGGGAGCGGGCTGCGGGGAGTGACAGGATCGAGAAGATCCTGAAGAAGGAGTACAAGCCCTTTAGCCCCACCCTCACCGAAAAAGAGAGCAAGGGAAGAGTTGACATCAGATATCGCACGAATGGTGGCGAGCACATCATCATTGAGTTGAAGAGGGCCAAGCGGAAGTTGAGCGTGCACGAGTTAGCCGAACAGGGCAATAAATACCGCACTGCCTTGATTAAGTGCCTTCGAGCCCAAAACGTCCAGGACCCTCACATCTCGATCGTCTTCGTCATTGGCACTCCACTTTCAGAGGAAGATGATCCAGGTGGGCGCACAATGATAGACGCAACTCTGAAGGCAATTAGCGGAAGAGTTACGCATTATGAGGCTCTGATTGAGGGTGCACGGGCAGCATACGGTGACTTCCTCGTGCAATCAGCCAAGGCAGACAAGATCGACCGGATCCTACAGAAACTGGAATGATACAGCCAGAAGCCGCTAGCGCAGCGCCACGCGGAGTGCACGGAGATAATTCAGGCTTTGGGATGGGCGCGGTCGTAGACTGCCATCAGCTCCGTCAGCGAGACCTGGGTATATTTTTGCGTTGTTGAGAGACTAGCGTGGCCCAGTAGTTCCTGAATGGACCGCAGGTCGGCTCCATCGCTCAACAAGTGCGTGGCGAAGGCGTGGCGCAGGCTATGCGGATGCAAGGACGAATCACCTGCAAGCACGGTTGCGTAGAGCTTCACAATGTCCGCGATGCCCCGGGTGGTGAGTCTTGCGCCGAATCGATTCAGAAACACCGCCTTCTCGTTTGGCTTCGGCTTCCTGGTTTCGAGGTAATGTTGCAGCGCTGTCGCCGCCTTGGCTCCGAATGGCACCTGGCGTTCCTTGCGCCCTTTGCCGCGGACCAGAATCCAGCGGTCCGTGGAATCGATGTCTTCGAGGTTGAGTCCGGCTAGTTCGCTTACGCGAAGGCCGCAGCCGTAGAGGAATTCGAAGATGGCCAGGTCGCGCGGCATCCGTTCGCGCTCCATTTGATTCGCTTCGATGCCGTTCAGCAGGTTTCCGGTCTGCTCGGCCGTCATCACGCGCGGCAGCTTCTTTGGCGCCTTGGGCGTGCGCAGGAGTTTGGCTACGTTGAGGGTGACAACACCTTCACGCATCAGGTGAGCGTAGAAGGAGCGGACGGAGGCCAGCTTGCGGCGGATGGTTATGGCGCTGAGTTCGAGGCGGTGCAATTGGCCCAGCCATTCGCGCAGATCGAGGACGGTGATGGCCGCGGCAGTTGGGGGCGCTCCATCCGGCGGGGTGAAGTAGGCCAGCAGTTGGTCGAGGTCGGCCTTGTAGTTCCGGAGTGTGTGCGGGGATGCATTTTCGCGGCGCAGTGCGTCGAGGTACGATTCGATCTGCCCCGCCAGCGAATCACGCATAGACGCTCAAGTGTTCGTCCATAGCCGCTTTGGCGCGGCGGCAAACCTCGGCATGGCGGGCTTTCTTGTCGTGGCGGAGACGGCGGCGGGTGGCGTCCTCCAGAGTGGGCAACAGATCGAAGGTGATGTTGGCCGGCTGGTAGTGCGCGGGGTCCGCGCCGGAGATGTAGGCGCATAGCGAGCCCAGCGCTGTCTCCCGGGGGAATGGCCGCACCGGTTGACCGGTGACGAATTCCACTGCGTGACGGCCGGCCAGCAGACCGGTGGCGATGGATTCGGTATAGCCTTCGACGCCGGAAATTTGTCCGGCGAAGAATACATGCGGGTTGGTTTTGAGTTGCAGAGTTGGCGTCAGCAGCGCGGGTGCGTTGATGTAAGTGTTGCGGTGAATCTGGCCGAAGCGCAGGAACTCGGCGTTGGCCATGCCGGGAATCATGCGCAGGATGCGGGCCTGTTCGGCGTACTTCAGGTGGTTCTGGAAGCCGACCAGATTGTAGCTGTTCGCGCGCGCGTTCTCCTGCCGGAGTTGAACCGCGGCGTAGGGCCATCGTCCGGTACGCGGATCGGTCAGGCCGACCGGCTTCATGGGGCCGAAGCGCAATGTGTCCGGGCCGCGGCGGCAGATCTCCTCAATGGGCAGGCAGGCTTCGAAGTAGGGGATGTTCTCATCGATCTTGGATTCGTAGGTCTGCGCGGCCTGCAAGGCGGCGATGAACCGGTCGTACTCTTCCTTGTTGAAGGGGCAATTCACGTAGTCGTCCGTGCCATCGATGGATTTGCCATAGCGCGAGGCGCGGAAGGCGATCGACATGTCTATGCTGTCGGCTTCTACGATTGGGCTGATGCTGTCGTAGAAGAAGAGGCGTTCGGCGCCGGTGAGGCGCGCGATCTCCTGCGCTAGCGCGTCACTGGTTAGCGGGCCGGTGGCGATGATGACCGGCTGATCCGCGGGGAGGGTGGTGACTTCCCCGCGGCGGATCTCCACCCCGGGCAGTTCCTCAATTGCCTTGGTGATGGCTGCCGCGAAGAGGTCGCGGTCCACGGTAAGCGCGTGGCCTGCGGGGACGCGCGTTTGTTGGGCGATGCGCATGGCCAGGGAATCCAATTTGCGCAGCTCTTCCTTCAGCAACCACGGCGCTGAGTTTTCAGACTCGCTCTTGAGGGAATTGCTGCACACCAGTTCCGCCATATGGCCGGTCTTGTGGGCTGGGGTTTGCTTGACGGGACGCATCTCGTGCAACACCACGCTTAGGCCCGCGCGCGCCACCTGCCAGGTTGCTTCCGATCCGGCTAGCCCGGCTCCGATGATGTGAATAGTTTGCGCCAACCTTCAGGATAGCGGACGCAGGCGGGGCCGGGTTATATATAATGCGCTTATGCCAGACACCACCATCTCCCGCCGCGGTATGCTTGGCGCGGCCGCCGTTACCGCTGCTTCGTATTCCCGCGTGATGGGCGCCAACGATCGCATACAGCTTGGACTTATCGGCTGCGGCGGACGCGGCAACTACGTGATGCAGACGTTCGTCAAGACGGATCGCGTGGAGGTGAAAGGCGTGTGCGACGTGTGGGCTGAGCGCACCGCTAAGGCGAAGCAGACGGCGATCAACGCGGCCACGTTTTCCGATCACCGCAAGATGCTGGATACGCTGAAGCCGCTGGATGCCGTCTTGATTGCTACGCCGGACCATTGGCATACGCGCATCGCCATTGACGCGTTGAATGCCGGCAAAGACGTCTACGTGGAGAAGCCGCTGACGCTCAAGATGGAAGAGGGCCCCGAAGTTGTGAAGGCGGCGCGGGTGAATGAGCGGATCTGTCAGGTTGGCATGCAGCAGCGCTCCGGGAAGATCTATCTGCAAGCGAAAGAAGAGATCATGAAGACCGGCAAGCTGGGAAAAGTTACGCTGGCCCGGACCTGGTGGCATGGCAACGGAGCGCATCTACAAAAAGCTCCCGCATCGCTGAAGACGCGGCCATCCGATCTGGATTGGGCGCGCTTTCTGGGGCCGGTGAAATGGCGCGATTGGGATCCGCAACAGTATTACAACTTCCGCGCTTACCTTGATTTCGGCGGCGGCCAGGTGACGGATCTGTTCACGCACTGGATCGACGTCGTACACATGTTCATGGACCAGGACAACCCGATCTCGGCGTCCGCCGCGGGTGGAGTGTTCGCGTATAAAGACGGCCGCACGGCGCCCGATACGATCAACGTTCTGTTGGAATACCCGGCGGAATGGACGGCTACGTTTGAGGCGACGCTTTCGCCCGGCATCACGGGAGCAGCGGTGGAGATGTGCGGCACCGAGGGAAAGTTGAACATCACACGCAGCCAGTATGAATTTCTGCCTAAGGGAAAGGGCGCTGTTCCGGTGATTGTGAAATCGGAACGCGACCAGACCATCGACCACGTGGAGAACTTTCTGGACTGTGTGCGGTCGCGCAAACTGCCGAACGGCGACGTGCTGATTGGGCACCGGTCGGCGCAAGCTTCGCATCTGGGCAATATCGCGTATGAGCAAAAGCGGCGATTGCGCTTCGATCCGGCGCGCGAGGAAATTCTGCCTCTGTAGGCGAATCACTGCATTTTTGCTGACAAATCCACCCTTTTGCGCCGGTCAAAGTCTAAGGGAAAGATGCTATACTTCCGTGTCTGCGATAAGAAAAGAACGACGGGAGAACGGAAAATATGAGTATGTTTTATAGACGCGGTCTATTGGTATGCCTTCTGTCCGCGGGCCTTATGTCCACCCAGGCAGCGATAGCGGCGCCACAGGCGGAAGGGTCGAAGTCTGACATTGCCGTGCCGGCGGGTGGAGCGCTTTCCGAGTCTGAGATCATCATTTTGTTACAGGCGAAAGTGCCATTGGAACTGATTGCCAAGTTCGTGACGATCCGGGGAGTGAGCTTCGTCAGCACCAAGGACAGCAGCAAGCGGATCATATCGTCGGGCGGCGATGTTTCGTTGATCGGAACGGTCAATCTGAACCAGAAGGACGATGCGGTTGTGCTGGCTGATGCCGGGGGGAAGAAGAAGAAATAAGTAATGGGGTACTCCGGCTTGCTGGTGGGTGAGTTTTAATCGCAAGCCAGGCTTGATCGCCGTCTCACGCTAACGCCCGAGTGGCCTACTATAGTTGGGACGGCTTGGCCGGGTTCTCCCGCGGGGACGGCCGATAGCGGGTCATACCTAATGGTTACGTTCAATTGTTTGGTATCACCAAACCGGGTAGCTCCGGTGCGATTTGTCGAAGGATGATTTGAGCTGGTTCCCTAATCTCGACAGCGACCCGTTTTAGGTAGTTGCCTGAACCTGCCTCGACAGCCTTCAAGGCTTCATAGATGGGGCGCCAAGCGTCGATCCATTCCTTTTTCTCGATTACTTCGAGACAATCACGGACCCGGCCACTCTCAACCGCGGCGGCGAAGAAGACCTCGAGCGCTTTCCTTCCCCAGGAAAGCAGTTCAATCGGATCTCCCACCAGGGCGTCTTCCAGTGCTACAGCGGCACGCGGAAAGTCGCGGAGTTGCGCCAAGGCGACGGCTCTATGTAGACGCGCCATTGCGTTGGAACTGTCGGTCTTCGCAATCAAGTCGCAGAGCCGGAGAAGTATCTTCCCGAAGGGCGCGTAGTTCCGGCCGAGTTCTAGAAGCTCGTACCAAAACGAGACTTTTTGGGAATCAATCAGGAAGGACGGCAGAAGATCCGCCGTGGTACCCGATCCGCCAATGCAGGCGGCGAGAATCGCTGTTACTACGACTGGTGATATCCAGTCGGATGCGTTGGGTTGACGGGCTCGACGAATATACTGGATACCCTCTTCTGCTTTGTCCGTCTCGCAAAACAGTAAAACACCGAGGTTTCGCAGTGTTCCGGTATCGTCGGGATCTATTTCGACCGCCTTCCGGAGAGCGGCTTCCGCCCGGCTGGGCTTACGGGCGTGACAGGCGAGGAAAAACCCAAACGCGTTCAACACCAGACCGCTACCAGGTTCGATTTCCATCGCCTTGTGGAATGCCGCCTCCGCCTCGTGCAATCGCCCGGGGGTCTTCCCGAGAAAATTGCCGAGCTCCACGCAAGCCCAGGCGTT
>JANXXV010000376.1 GCA_025350445.1 Bryobacteraceae bacterium
CAGCCACTCCGCCGTTCCGTGGTTCGCGGATCAGGGTCTGCCGTCCCCGGCCATCAATGCCCTGGAAGCGGAAGTTGGAAGGGTTCGGCGGCATAGCGGCGTTACACTCGAACCGGCGCCATTGCGCCGGCTGGCCGGATAGATTGCGCAGGATTGCGGAGGTACCGCGGATTTCCACCTGGGCAGCGCCATCCACAAGGACTTCGACTGTGCACTTGCCCTGATTCGGGTTGCCGCCTCCCACCATCGCGGCTTGCCTTTGATAGGTCTGGCCGTGCACAGCGGATGTAAGCGTGGCGCATACGGCGAAGGCTTGTAATAGTTGGCGTCTCATTCGGTTCTCCAACTACCATGGTAAGCATGTTCAAGGCCATTGGCGATTCGAGTAGGGAGTTGCTTCTAACATGCTTTGATCAAGAAGTTTAGCGGCAGGAAAGCGCTGTGTAGAAGGCGTTGAGTGTTCCTATGGCCCGGTAAATGTTCTTGCTACCACCGTAAGAGTGACCTGCCCATCGGGAAGTACGTTGGCGCTACATTACTGTTCAGGCCCCCCATTGATTAGTCTGCTGCTTTAGGATGGTTCCCACGGATTGAAGATTGTGACGCCCAGGTCTTCGTAGTCTCTGACGTTACGGGTGACGAGAACCAGGTCATGCTGGAAAGCCGTGGCGGCAAGAACGGTGTTGATGACCGGACGCGGTTTTCCCTTGGCTTTGGACTGCGCGGATATCTCTCCCCAATGCTCGGCGATAGCCAGGGTGACGGGTAACACACGGACCGCAAACCAAGGCATAATTTCATTGTCGAGCCAGTCTTCAAGAAGGGCGCGCCGGTTACCCGGCGGCAAAGATGCGATACCCTTTCGGATTTCGCCGATGGAAAACACGCTCACAAAAACGCGGTCTTTGGACTGGCGAAGAAAAGCTTCCACTTAGGCGGCGGGGGCGGGTCTAGGAGTCTGTCGGAATGAAGCTGTTTTCGACCAAGAATCAATCACTTACAGACCATACAATGTTCGTAAGTTATTGATTCTACGTTCGAGAAATTCTATCTCCGACAGACTCCTAGTCAGTTCAGAGAGGACGTTGGTATCGACGAGGTAGCCATTCACAGGGGGATGTCCCGGCCGGTGTCTTTATCGCGCTCAAAGTCTATATCGAGACCGTGGAACGGAGATTTCGCAAACAGATCGGCCAAGTTATCCACCTGCTGATGAATGGGTCTCTTTCCTATGGCTGAGGAATGGAGCGCGCGGACTGCCTTATCGACTGCTTCTTCGGGCGAACGCGCGGCGCCGGCTTTGACCACTTCAGAAAGAAGGCGGGTTTGTTCGTCATTGAGAATGATGGTCATGGCTGCGGCTCCTTCTTCTTCCACAGTACCGGATATAGAGCCTTGTGTCACGAATTCAAAAGCACGCGCTTTGCTTCTCTCTCAAGGGCTAGTGCCTGTCGCCGGAAGCTAATACGGCAGGTGATCACCGGCAATACGGCCACCCTAGTCGGTGAACACTCGAACCAGCTGGACATTCTCCAGTTTCGCGACCAGAAGACCGGCACCCGGTTAGCGCCCGATACGTTGTAAAGCCCGAACTGATCGCGACCGTGACGACTACGCCGATTACCTTGCGGAAGAGGCGATGCGGCGTACAGCACGTTGGCTCTTCTCGCCACACAGCCGAACATGGGATTGCGCTCACGCATCAAATATCCGAGGCTTGAAACGCTCCGGGTATTCCGGCTGACCGGATTCGAGGACATGCTGATCCTATACCGGCCCCTCGCCAAGAGCGTGAACGTTTTGCGGGTGGTTCACGGATCGAGGAATCTTAGTTGACCGTATATCTAACATTGACAATATTGGATAGGCGCGGGTACTCTCAGGGTGAGAACCTTCAAGGAATTATGAACGTCCACCTCACTCCAGAACTCGAACAACTCGTCCAGAGTAAGGTAAACTCTGGCCGCTACAACTCCGCGAGCGAGGTGGTTCGTGAGGCCCTCCGGCTCCTCGAACAGCGGGATGAGGTTTTCACGCTTCGCACAAATGAAAGCCGAAAGCAGATTGAAGAAGGCTGGCAGTCAGCCAAACGCATAGAGTTTGTCGATGGAGATGAGGTCTTCGACCGCATTGACGCCGAACTCGAAGCTATGGAGCGTTCGACCGCTCCGAAATGAAGCGTTTTGTTCTCACCAAGCCGGCAGAACGAGATATAGACCATATCAAGAGCTTCCTTATTGAGAAGGCCGGACCAACGATCACGCGCCGAGTCATGAAGGATATTCGCAGTGCGTTGGACCTGCTGGGCAACGATCCAGGTATCGGCCACGTTCGCGAGGACCTTACGAGCCACCCTGTGAAATTCTGGCCAGTCTACTCCTATCTCATCGTTTACGATCCTACAACCAAACCTGTTCAGATCATGCGCATATTGCACGGAATGCGCGACGTTGAGGAGATTCTCAATTGATGACGAAAACCTTTCTGCTTAAGCCAAGCTATTGACGGAGACAGGTCAAGCGCATAGCCAGCGCCGGACCAGCCAATCCTTGGCGAACCCGCTCTGCCTGCCCTACCATAAAAGATTCCATGGAGAGTCTTTGAACAACCAAATCTTCATCGCTGGTCCTTACGGCTTCGGCGGCGTCTTCGGCAACCCAGGCGATGAGGCCATCCTGATGGTCATGGCCGAACATCTGCGCGAGCTTCGTCCCGGCCTGAAAATCACCGCCACCTCGGCCACTCCCGAGAAGACCGCGGCCGCCTACGGCATCGAAACCATTCTCTGGTCCGATCTGCTCGCCATGCTCGAAGCCGTCCGCGCCGCCGATCTCATCCTGATCGGCGGCGTAACCTTTCACGACGAGCGCGGCTTTAATCCAAACACCTTCCTCACCGATAGCCACTGGGGCGTCAGTTTCTACACCGCGACCGCCATCCTGGGCGCGCTCTATCACAAACCGGTGATGCTCTACGCCATCGGCGCCGGCCCGCTGCTTTCCGAACAGGGCAGGACATTCACCAAAGCCGCCTGCGATGCCGCCACCGTAATCACCGTCCGCGATGAGCCGTCGGGGCAAGTGCTCGAATCCCTCGGCATTGCCCCGGGCCGCATCTCCATCACCGCCGATCCGGTCTTCGGTTTCAACACCGCCAAGCCAGCTGCAATGGCAGATCTTCCGGCCATCCCGGCAAAACCGCTGATCGGTGTTGTGTTGCGCGATTGCGCCCGCGGTATTCATTCGTCTTTTTGGGAGCGGGAAACCGCCGCCGGCCTCGATCTGTTTTTGGCGGACAACCCCGGCCATGTCCTGTTCCTTGCTTTGCAGCAAGACGACTTGGGCGTAGCCGCCCGCGTCCGCTCTTACATGAAGCACCCCAGGCGCGTTACGGTGCTGGACGCCACGCTTTCTCCGGCGCAGCTTTTCGCCGTACTCAGCCAGTGCGATCTGGTGGTAGGCATGCGCGTGCATGCGCTGATTCTCGCCCTGCTGGGCAATGTGCCGGTTGTTGCACTCAGTCCGGATACAGAGATCGAACAGGTTATGCAGCGCGCCGGGCTTGCCGCTTTCACTCTCGATATCCAAGCCATCGATTCCATGCGAATGGCAGGCCTGATGAAAACCGCCGCACTCCCGCAGCAAAAAGAAACGGCCTCTCTAGCCGCTGCGGCCCGGCACAATGCCCGCCTTGCCATTGAGGCGCTCGATAGCGGCGCCTCGCAAGCGGTCACGCCGGAATCTCTCTTTCTGCTCGCCCGCGGCATTCATGCGCAGCTCCGCCACAGTCATACGCTACGCACTGAAACCAAGCGCCTCTTCAAGGAAACCGAGTATTACCAGGGGGAACATTCGGCCAACATCGCCCGGCTGAACGATCTCTCTTCGCAGATCATCCACCTGGAAGCGGAACAGAATTCCATTCTGTCCGGCCTGGAAATAGCCATTGAGACCGGGCAGGTCAAGCAAACCCAGGCACTGCTTGCCAGGGCTGAAGATCTCTCCGCGCACATCACCAAGATCGAGACGGAACGGCTTTCACTCGTTTCCACCATTGATGACCTGCAACAAAAAAACGAGGCTCTCACTCTTCTGAACGACACCGCTCAAGAGAGCCTTCGCAAAGCGGAGGAAGCCCGCCGGAAGACGGTGAAGGCGCTCGATAAATTCCAGCAGGCGTTTGAAAGTATTCTCACCGGCTACCGTAACCAGCGCGCCTGGCAGATCATGCTATTGATCCGCAAAGCCTACACGCTGCTGAACCGGCAGGGCGTTGCGGCATTGCTGAAATGGGCGCTCTCCATCCCCTTTGCCGGCTTCGGCAGCCTGGCTGAATACGATCTGCCGTTTCCGCAAGTCTGGAACTACATGCCGCAGGCGCTGGAGCAGCCCTACTCCGCTGAACCCCGCGTGGTGGAAGAGGAATCCACGGCACCCGCCGTTCCGCAAAAGCTATCCGAACTGCTGCCGCAGAAGAAATACGATGTTGTTATCTTCGCCATCTTCGATTTCGATTTCCGCTTCCAAAGGCCGCAACAGATCGCCGCTCAATTTGCGCACCGCGGCCATCGCGTTTTCTGGATCAGCCCGGCGCGCTGGATTCCGCCCGCCTCCCCGCAGCACTATGAAGCCATCGCGCTGCGGGAGAACTTGTGGGAGATTCACCTCCGCGGACAACGCCCCGATCTCTACACCGGCCACATGATCGCCGCGGAGGCGCAGTCCATCACCGGCTGTTTGCAGAAGCTCTACCAGGACTTCCACATTGCCGAAAGCTGCGCCGTTTTGCAGTTTCCCTACTGGCGCCAAGCTGGCCTGGGCCTGCGCGAAACGGCCGGTGCAAAGATGCTCTACGACTGCATGGACGACTGGCAGAGCTGGACCGCCGAGCCGCGCATCAGCCAGGAGAACTTGGCTGACGAGCGCCTGCTGGCCAAAGAATCCGACATCCTGGTGGTCACCTCGCAGGAATTTCTGGAGCGCCAACAAGCGGCCGGCCTGAAACCGGTGCTGGCCCGCAACGGCGCCGATTTCGACTTCTTCGCCTCTCCGCGCCCCACCGATTTACTGACCGGCATCCCGAAGCCAGTCGTCGGTTACTACGGCGCCATCGCCGACTGGTTCGATCTGGAACTGGTGATCCAACTGGCGCAGTCCCGCCCGCAATATTCCTTTGTGCTAATCGGGCAAGTGCACGGTGTGGATGTCTCAAAGCTGGCCGCGCTGCCCAACGTGCACCTGCTGGGGGAGAAGAACTATCGCGAAATTCCGCTCTACCTTTCGCACTTCAACGTCTGCCTGATTCCCTTCCGCCTGAATAACCTGACCAAGGGCGTGGACCCGGTGAAAATGTACGAGTACTTCAGCCAGGGCAAACCGGTGATTGCCACCGACATGGCGGAGCTGGCCCAGAGCACCGATCTGCTCTACATCGGCAAGGACCCCGGCGATTTCGCCGGTAAAGTAGATCAGGCCATTCAGGAAAACGACCCGCGGCTGCGGAAGCGCCGCATTGCCTACGCGGCCGCCAATACGTGGACCGCACGCGTGGAAACCATGGACGCCGCCATCACCGCCAGCTTCCCGAAGGTCAGCATTCTGATGGTGACCTATAACTGTGAAGAGTTCATCGAACCGTGCCTGGATTCACTAGCGCGCAACACGGCCTGGCCCAACTACGAAATCATTCTGATCGACAACAATTCAACAGACGGAACGAAGGCGGCTATTCAGAAGTATGCCGATGCCGACCAGCGCATCCGGCTGTCTTTCTCGCCGGAAAACCTCGGCTTTGCCGGTGCGAACAACGTGGCGGCCAAGGAGGCAACGGGCGACTATCTGATCTTCCTGAATCCCGACACCGTGTTAACACATGGCTGGATGGGCCGCATGGTGCGCCATTGCGAACGCGACCCGTCTATCGGCTCGGTGGCCGCCGTCACCAATTTTTCCGGCAACGAAACCAAGATCAACTTCGATTACAGCAACGTGCTGCAGATGGAGACATTCGCGCAGGCGCTGGCCAATGAGAAGGCGGGCCAGGCAACGGACATCGCCGTGGCCCCGCTGTACTGCGTGCTGGTGCCCCGCGCGGTGTGGGACAAAGTGGGCGGGCTGGATGCCGGTTTCCAAATTGGCATGTTCGAAGACGATGATTTCTCGCTGCGCATCAAGACGGCCGGTTATCGCGTAGTGGCGGCCGACGATTGTTTCATTCATCACTTCGGCAACGGTTCGTTCGCTAAGCTGCCCAGCGAAGAATCGCTACGCATCTTTGAGCTGAACAAAGCTCGCTTTGAGCAGAAATGGAACGCGGCATGGAAACCGCACAAGCTGCGCCCAGGCGTGCGGCCTCCCTTTGAGGACAACCGTCCGAGCCCCAGTGAATTTCTGACGGTGAGCGGCGCGGCGGCGAAGCGGCCGCCGGCAGGCCTGAAGATCAAGCGGCTGCACCCGCCGGGGACGAGCGCGGGGCAGAGCTTCAATCATCAACCGGGTATTGGGTCGGCGCTGGTGGTGGATTGCGAGAACGCGACGCCGGGGACGGTGATCATGATGGGGGCTACGATGCTTACTACGTCGTATGGCAGCCAGACTATGTTGAGTGGTTTGGTGCCGCCGGGACTGTATGAGGTGGCTGGCGCGCAGCAGGTTTATTTGTTGAATGATTTTGGGGAATCGAATCGGGCGGAGTTTGTGGTGGAGGGGTAAGTTAAAGGAGTGAGATCCGGCTTCCTTTGAAGGATTCGGCTGATGCGCAACGTCTCGATGGTCAGCATGGCGTACCCAACAAGAGGTGTGGTGAAGGGGCCTTCGAAAGGGGGGTTGTCAACTATCTTTGTGTAAACAAATCCTCAGCCTCTTGTTTTTAGTGCCAAAACTAACCCGCTCATCCCGCCGCCCCGGATAGATCATCTCGAATTGCCTTAACGCCTCTTTCCAGAACTGCACCGTGGCCCACTTCTTAGACGCATTGCGCAGGGCTGGATAGAGCAACTTGAAGGCTGCCTCCCCGTTCGGAAACGAGCTGCGGTTCTTCGTCACTTTCCGTAAGCTGAAGTTCAAGTTCTCCACCGCATTGGTGGTGTAGATGATCTTCCGAATCTCCCCGAACTGTCTATGAGGCGGTGTATCTATATCCAGCTCTTCGTGAAGGCGTGGCCCTTGCCAGCCTGGACGATGCTTTGTGCAAGGCGGCTCGCAGGGCCGGAGTTTCCCTCTTCAAAGTCCCTCAGGAAACCTGAACCCAACACGGTAAGCCCAAGGCCTTGAGCTAGCCGTTCACCTGCCCGCGCTTTCATAGACGGCAAGGTATTTATCGTGCTTAAAAGCAAACCTTAAACGGAGCGCAAGATCTGTTTACCTGATACGGCAAATTGCCGTACGATTAGGGTATGGAGAAGGCGTCCACCACAGCCCGTCTTGAAGCTCGTCTACCCGTCGATGTTCACGCGTTGCTCAAACGCGCCGCCGAACTGCAAGGGCGAACGTTGACGGATTTTGTGGTCACGGCGGCGCATGATGCCGCATGCCGCGTCATTGAGGAAGCCGGCATCATCCGTCTTTCCGTCGAAGACCAACGCCAGCTCGCGGACGCGATTTTGAATCCGCCCGCGCCTGCGCCGGCATTGCGTCGCGCCTTTGCGCGCCGGCAGGATCTGTTCGATCCCGCATGAACGCGCCTTTCCGCCTGGAAGCGCTCAGCGAAGCGCACGACCGCAACTCCTTTACCTGCGGCCGGGAAGCGTTAGACCGTTACCTTCGAACACAGGCGACGCAGGACATCCGCCGGCGGATGGCAACGCGGCGAGCATTCCGACGCCGGACCTTCCGGACGACATTACGAAACGGCTGCGGCGCTATCCGACGCTGCCAGCCGTACGCATCGGCCGTCTGGCGGTGGATGTGAAATTTAAAGGGCGTGGTCTGGGCGGCGCGCTATTAGCCGATGCGGTGCGCCGCGTATTGCTTGCGCCGCCCGCCGTCTTTGCGCTTTTGGTGGATGCCAAGGACGACCAGGCCGTCGCCTTCTACCAGCATTATGGTTTTCAGACTTTCGCCAGCCAGCCACGCACACTGTTTCTTTCGGTGGCAACTGCCGAGAAAACGTTGCTCTGACCCGGATTGCTAGACGGCAACCTGTTTTATCGTCTATCAAACATTAAAAAGAACCCAACAATAGTTTTTGCATATGGTGGCTTTCAAAAGCAGGTATTTTCCCGCGCGGAGTTAAAAGCTCAATGGAGAGACAGACAAGGACAGCATGCCTGTTTACCAGTCGCTGCGGACGAACTCGTCTACGGATTGAATGAAATGAATTTTGCCTTTCGAGGCCCGCCACAGATCAGGAATATCGAAAGACGGCGGAGCGCTAAACGGCATCAACATCCGCGTATCAGCCATGTCTCGAAAACTGGGCGCTATATCGCGCAACGCGGTCCATTCCAACTCCCTGCTTCCGGCGACGGCCGCAACATAGGAAGCGGCAAGTCCCATAACTTTGCCACGAGCGTACAACGCGGTAGGGGATCGTGAGTCCCTGCCGGCAACGTGGCGTAGCACTCTAAGGATGTCTGTAGACTGCCGCCACGAAAAACTTTCGCCGAGAAGCAGACTAGCTACCGGCCCAAATGCATCCGGTGACATCACCATCTCGCCAATCCCGCGTGGATCGATCATCCAAACAATCCACCCTCGCTTGTTAGCTTCCAGAACAATTTCATCGGAAACCAACTCGCTTCTTCCACTATCGCTGACAGCAATAAGAGTGCCTCGAGCCGCATCGCAACCACCGGGTCCGGGGCGTAGCACAGTAGAGGGGATGCCGATCTTTGTCTGCGCGTATAGTCGGACACGCTTATCTCCGGCAGCGTACACACTAGGCCCAAGCTGGCAATTCAGAGCATGGGTAAATTGGCCCTCGAGTAGTGGAGGCCCAAGGAGTTGCGCTGGCGATTGCTCAGATATCTCAGCACCTTGTTCAGAGCCTCCGCCATTGCCGGTTGATCGCAAGTGTATTGCCACCGGAGTTTCAATGATCGAAGCCCTGGCGTCCGTCAATTCGGCAATCTTAAGGAAATGACGAGCGAGCCAACGGCGGGTTGCGAATTCGGCGCTGGATGTCCAACTGCTCGACGCATCTTGAGACAGATTGCTATAGGCGCCGGCCATCCTATACAGATCGACAGCGTACCGGAGCGGCCCATCGGAACCGTTGATCACCAACAACGGACGCGGCCCAATCAGAGCGGCGAGTTCGTGTGAATTAGCGGTTTTAAGAATGCCCGGTAGCAGTATGCAGGGATCGATCACGGCACCCGGCGCAGGTACACGGATCTCCTGAACTACGGAGGCAAAGTCTGGGAACCCATTGAGTATGGCAGCAACGGCGAACTCGTGATTGATCGCCGCAGCCATCGCGGCCGCGAGGCCCTCTCCGATCAAAGCGATGCGGCTAGGATCGACGTTGCTATTCGATTTCAGATAGGCGAGTGCAGAGCGCACGTCGTCCTGAATCAATCCCTGGGGCGGTATTCCATGCGCGAGCAGATCAAGATTAGAATGGTCACCCCGCAGATCCAATTCAACAACGAGCATCCCGAGTTGTGCCAGCGCGCTTGGAAGTGATCTAGACGCAAGCTGGGTAGGATCTGTGTGAGGACGGAGAACGAGAACAGCAGGGACTCGCGCCGTCAAATTCTCGGGAATGTAGAGCAGCGCTGAACTGGTCCTTCCTGCCGGTAACCGCTTCAGTTCCAGTGTGCTCTCGACCTGGCCCCTCAGATTACCAGCGGCTTGCTCCGCAGCGTGCCAAGTCTCCGCACGGGGAATACTGGTGAGTGCTTTCGCCAGTCTCCCGTCAAGATCGTCCATCACGGCCGAAGATTGTGCGACAGCAACGAGAGCACTAGCGAGAATTAAGATTGCAACACGCAACATATACAAGAACCTATACGAAAATGACGAGTTTTGCTGGAACTTCGTGCAGGCTTGGTGTCGGCGACGCACAGCCGAAGCCCGACACCAAGCCAGGAACGAGATAAAGGTAGAACTCTATCGTGCCACTTTGCAAATCAACTGGCGTAAAGCGTGCAGGCTATTTGGATCTGGCCCAGGTTTGGTAAGCTCACGGGTATCAGGCGAACCCGCAGTAACTCTCTGTACTCCCACGCCCATACATATGGCTTGGTACAATCGGTTGCCTCGCCCGCTCAATCTTCCGATAATGGGGGCGTTACGTCCACTTCAGTTACAAGAGCCGTATACTCATGCGACGCGAAGTTCGGCAGCACCGCCGCGCTTTCCAGGCTTCACGACGATCTCTACATCGTGCCCCAGCGCGACCAGGAAGCGCATGAGGCGCTCGACCGAATAACCCCGGAACTGGCCGGCCAGCATAGCTGAGACCTTCGGTTGATCAATGCCCATAAGCTGAGCCGCGGCCGCTTGGGTCAATTCTCGTTTCCGGATGATCCGGCCGATCTTAACTACCAGGCCCGCTTTGATCAAGTGTTCACCCGGGTCGGCCAGGCCGAGATCAGCGAATACGTTGCCCGTACTGGATTCTTGTTCAAGTACTTTTCTTTTCGGCATTCTTCACCTCAATGCGCAACTGTTTAAGCCGCTGCCGCACCAGTTCCATCTCGGACTTCGGTGTCGCGATCCCGGCCTTGGACTTCTTCTGAAAGGCATGGATCACATAGATCGAGTCCCCGATGGAAACCGTATAGACAGCACGGTACGTTCCGCTCGCATCATGGGCCGCAATTTCCATCACACCACCACCGAGACCATGCAGAGGCTTGGCTGCGGCGCCCATTTCGCCCAACTGCGCGACTTACAACGAATAGCCAATGTCGTCCTGGACGAAAACCGGAAACGACTTCACGCTGGACCGGGAATCGGCGATCCATGGGAGTTTCTTCATGCGCCGGTAAATGCCTATATTGGCATAAGTCTCAACGGTGTAGCAAAGAGTATGCCATTTCTTAACAGGCATCTTGCGGGCTACGCATTGCGCCTGGCGGACACGACAAAACGTCTGCCCGCGCCGAAGCATGCCTTGCTTCGCGCAATCCTGTCCACGCTATAGTTGACAGCATCGAAGGGGAAGACCGCCTTCCGTGCGTCACGCGACAGAACTTGCGCCTGGTTTCCGATAAGGCTAACTTGAAAGGTATGACCGTGGAATTAAAACCGGAGACCGAGCGCCTGGTGCGGGAAGAAATCCAGCGCGGCCGTTTCCACTCGGTCGATGAAGCGATTGTGCAGGGTGTCTATGCCTTGCGTGAGAAATCTCACGTAGAGCAAACCGCGGCCACCCCACCAAAGCTTCACAAAACACTCTACGATCTTCTCACCCAACCTCCCTTCGCCGGTTCTGAACTGAATCTGGAGAGGCAGAAAGACTATCCGCGGCCCGTTGATCTGTGACCGGCTTTCTGCTTGATACGAACGTCGCGTGATTCCGGCATTCTTTCCGGAAAGCTTCCGTTACAAGAGCCTTGTACTCTTGTGACGCAAAGTTCAGCAGCGGCTGCACGCATCCTCCTACACCGCTGCGGCGCCACACTTGCATCGACCCTGGCAAACCCGGCAATACACCCGCCCGCACTTTGAACATGGACCAAAACACGCCTTGCACAAACAGTGCATCGTTTCACACAGAAAAAGCGACCGCGCCAAAGCCCCGCATTTCTCGCACCACGGCAGATCGAGTTGGCGCAGCGTAGCATTCCAGTGCAAATTAGCCAGCCGCTCTTCCTTCTTACGAATCAGCCGCACGGAAATGGTCCGCACCGGCAGCGTAACTGTCAGCACATCCATCAAAGAAACCTGAATTCGTAGCGAGTGCTTGCGAATCAAATCGTCGAGTTTAGCCGTGCGGTCCAGTTCTGTGGCCTGCGCCCGGCCGCGTTCTTTTTCGACCGCTTCCAGATCGGCCGCGCGCTTGGCGATCCGCTTTTCAATCTGCGCCAGCATACCGCCGTAGTAGGATCGGATGCGCTCCGTGTCACGCGCCATGCGCCGGTTGGCGCTCTCTTCAATGCCGGTGATCGATTGGCGGACTTCGCTGCGCGCGGCTCCCGCGGCTGTGCGACACAGGGCGGAAAGCTTCGTGTTATCCATTTCCAACCCGGGAGCGGGCTCCAGTTCCGCTTCAATGGAGCGCAGCAGGTTGCCGGATTTCGGAGCGGCCGACCGCGCCTCCGGATTCAGGCAGATATTCACCACGCCGGTGGAACGCTCGTCCGAATCCACGGTGTATTGAAAGAAAAACAGGTAGTAGAGCGCACTCGCCTCGTAATCTTCCACATACCGGTAGATCCCATTCTGTATGGCGAGTTCCCGATCGAGAACGGCGGTTGCGTCAATGCGGGACGCGGCCGGCGGATGGGGCAGCCGCGCGTTTACGATGCGGGGTTCAGGCGGCAGCAGTTGGCCCAATCGCTCTAACCATTCGCCGGGATCGTCGGCACCAGGCCCGGAGCCAAAGTGAAGAGACAACCACTCGCTGGCGCCCAGAGCCCCGGATATCTCGTCCGGCAGCAAGGCGCGAAACGAATCGGCTTCTTCTCCTTCCACCAGTGCGCCGCGGCTTATCAGCAAATCCTTTGCCCAACTGGTAATTTCCATGTCAGACCTCGAAGTCGCGCTCAAAGAGGGATTCGCCCAGCTTCCGCGTCTGAAGGTAATGCGCTTTGGCGGCCAGCAGGCGCTCGCCCAGTTGGTCGAAGGCTCGCGTGCGGCCCTCTTCGTGATCGTTTGAAATCCAAAGGTCTAATATGACGCCGGCAAACTCACGGCTTTCGTCCAGCTTGCCATCGCCGTTGAACGAATCGAGAATGGCGTCCATCTCTCCCACCACCAGTTCAAACATGTTGATCTTGTCGTGAAGCACGCGCAGAAGGTGCTCTTCAATGGTGCCTTGCTGGCAGAAGTTGAACACGAACACTTCCCGTGTCTGCCCGATGCGGTGGACACGGCCGACCCGCTGTTCCAGGCGCATGGGGCTCCACGGCAGATCGAAATTAATCACCGTATTGGCGAATTGCAGATTGCGGCCCTCCCCGCCGCTGCCGGTGGAGAGCAGCACCCGCGCCTCGTCACGGAAGCGGGTGATGGCGGCGTCTTTCTCCGGCCGCGATAAGTCGCCGCTGAAACGCGCATAGGGGATGGACCGATGTTGGCAGATCTCGGCGAGATGGTCGAGCGTGGGTGCAAATTCAGTGAAGACCACGATCTTGCCGGAGTGGGAGGCAAGCATCTCGCCGAGCTGTTCTCCCTTGGCGCTGGCGCGAATCCGGGAAGCGATTTCCTGTATCCCGCTCAGTTCCTTTTTCTCTGTTGCGCTGGCCCAGGTATCCTCGTGGATCGCCCGGCCGAGCGAGCGGTACAAAGCGTGCGGACTGCTGCCGGCCTGGCGCAACAGCCACGAGAGAGCCATGGAAGATCCGCCCTTTGCTTTGTATCGCGAGGATACGAATTCGGAAATGCGGCCGTATACTTCCGCTTCCTCCGGCGAGGGCGTAACCACTACGCTGCCGGCAATGCGGTGCGGCAGACGAACATCCACGGCCGAGCGTGTATTGCGAATCATCACGTCCGCCAGCAGGCCGCGCAGACGGCCGGGGTCCTTCGGAGATCGTGGCTTGCCGGCCGTCACGAAATGTTTTTTGAATTCAGCTTCGGTGGACAGCAAGCCGGGTTTTAGCACGGTGATCAGGTTGTAGAGTTCGATAAGACTGTTTTCCACCGGGGTGGCGGACAGCATCAAAATAAACTTCTTGGTGAGCGAGTTGATCAATTTCCAGTTGGCGCTGGTGCGGTTCTTGAGGCAGTGCGCTTCATCCACGATCACCATGTCCCATGGGATGGCGGCCAGCATACCGGCGTGCGGTTCCAGGCGCGCCATGCCGAGCGAGGCCACGATGAGCGGCTCCGACTTCCAGAAATGCGCGGGATCGTTGCGAAACTCCGCGCCCTCGGGCGATGCCGGAGCAAGGCCGAACTTTTCAACGAGCTCGCCCTTCCACTGCGTGACCAGTGCGGGAGGCGTCAACACCAGTGCTTTGCGCACCATTCCGCGCGCCCAATATTCCTTCAGCACCAGACATGCTTCGATGGTTTTGCCTAAACCCACCTCATCGGCCAGCAGAGCGCGGCCTTTGAAATGGCGCAGTACTTTGCGGACAGTTTCGTGCTGATAGGAGTACGTATCGACGCCGTTGAGGGAGCCGAGACAGACCAGGTCTTCGAAGCTTTGCGCCATCCGGAGTTCGAGGAAGCGGCGGCGCAGAAAGCAATCGGCTAGAGATCCGGCGGGCTGGTTTTTAAAATCAGGTTCGGCCGCAGGGAGAAATTCCACGCGGACACGCGGGGTTTCGGGCTCAGGAGGCGGGAGCGGTTCCGAAGGTTTTGGGGTTGACGCGGCTACAGCAGGCACTGGCAATGTGACCGTAGCGGTTGGCGCGGGTATTTCCCGTTCCAGTTGTGCGCAGGCCGTGAGAGCAGCGTTTCTCAGGGACCGGTCGCCTGGGTCTTTCGAAGAACCGATAGTCTCCGAAACGGCTTGATATTCCTTGAGCGCCTCCTGTTTGCGGCCCAACCGGTGAAGCGTCTGCGCTATGGAAAATACGGTTTCGGGGTACTTATCAAACTTACGGAGCTGGTTGAAATACCAGAGCGCTTCGGTGAAATTACCGGCCTGGAAATACATTTGCCCCAGCAGATCGAGCGCTTCCATATGATCCGGGTAGAAGGAGAGAGCTTTTTTGGCATCGCGGGCTGCCGCTGGGAAATCACCGCGCCGGCGGTCCGCTATTGCTAGGGCTGTCCAATGCTCCGCATCCCGGCGGTTCAACTCCAGGCGCTCCTGGGCGAGACGGAGCTTAATCTCTCGTTTTCGTTTCTCTTCCCGGCGGGCGTCGGCCACTGTGTTTTCAGGATAGAACGGGTGAGGTTAAAAGTGCGAGCGCCGCTCTGGCACCAACACAGCGGGCGCGGCACAATGGACGCGTTGACTTGCGGCTTCCGCTCCCGGCGCGGCCCCGAGTTCCAAATGAGGTTTTGTGAATCTCACTCATTCGGGCACGTATTGGTCAAGATTCCACGAACGCGGCGGATAGCCGGATATAAAGGACGCTATCACACTCCAGAGAGCAAAAACCAATTGTTGACCGCCGTAGTCCTTCACTAGGGTGAAGACATATAAACCGGTGCCGAGCCGGTTACGCTATGACCTTTCATCCCGATATTCCTGAATCCATTGCAAGCAGCCTTCGGCTTCCCCTGCCGTAGATCGAGCCGCGCCGGCGCTCCGAACTTGCGATTGCGCTCTATGCCCAGGGCATCCTTTCCTTTGGCAAGGCGAGCGAGCCCGCCGATGTCTCCCGGTTTTCCTTCGCCGGCCTTTTCACTCGCCGCGAGATTCCCCGTCACTACACCAGCGACGAATTGGCGCAAGACCTCGATTATGCGCGCGGTCGGTAACACTTCGCCGATTTCCAATCTTGCCTCCATTGGCCGTCTTGATCTCTTAAGACCGCAATGTTCGGGGATATGGATTCCCACCGCCGTCATGCACGAGTTGGAGAACCACCCCGGCCCGGTTGCCGTTGCTGCGATCCAGGCAGCTCTCAGCGAAGGCTGGATATGTACCATCGCTGCCAGCCCGTCTTCATCCAGGAGAAGCTGCAGCCATCGCTCCGGCTATCGATCTCCAAGCCGGCTTCGTTCTCATTGCTGAACAGGAAGGACGCCGGTACGCCGCCCAGGCCGGACTCTCCGTTTCAGGCGTTCTTGGGGTTCTGTTGCGCGCCAAGGGCAACGGGACCATCCGGAAAATCGGGCCTGAAGTTGAATTACTCCGGAGCAAGGCCCGTTTTTTCGTTGCCCTGTCCCTAGAAGCCAGAGTGCTTGCTGCCGCGGGTGAGCAGGCAGGTAGACACTATCGTCGAGCGGCTGGCACCGGGGTGTCGACAAGCCGGGTTCAACGATGATGAGGGACGGACGTGAGTATGATGGCTTTACTCGATATCCATGCCCAATTCCGAGAACATTCCACCAGAAGGCTGCCGGCTTACCGCTTACCGTCTTCATGAACACGATACCTTTCTGAAGATTGTTCCCGCTCCGGCCGACCGCTTCTGGATGGATTTCACCACGCATGGCTGGGCGAACCGGTGCTTACCGCTACGCATTGCCAACCAGGCAGGCTGGCATGTTTTGAACAACAGCAAGTTTGAAGTGGAGTGGAATGGTAAACCGGATGTAGACGCCGTGACAATCACTTTTCTTGACGGCCGCCAGTCGCGTTTTGTGAAGAGCAATTTCGGCTTCGGCATTCTCACCTGGTATCTGCCGTATCTGTTCCGCACTTCGCCGGGTTACAACCTGCTGGTGCGCGGCCCGGCCAATCTACCCAAAGACGGCATCTCCGCCATTGAAGGGCTGGTGGAAACCGACTGGGTGGAAGGTACCTTCAGCGTCAATTGGAAGATCACCCGGCCATTCATGAAGATCCGTTTCGAGGTGGATGATCCCATCTGCATGCTGGTGCCGCAACGCCGCGTGGAACTGGAGGCCGCCGAGCCGTCGATCCGCAACCTGGAATCGAACCCGGAACTACTGCATGGGTACAAGGAGTGGATTGCCAGCCGGCGGGCATTTGTGGCGCAGGTGAGCGCGAATCCGCCGAAGAAGGACGAGTCCCTGCCGTGGCAAGGCCACTATACGCGGGGAACGCACGTGTCCGGGGAGGCCGCTCCCAAGCATCAGAACAAGCTGCACTTGCGGCCTTTTCAGGAGATGGAAGCGCCGTTAAGAGCGCCGGGGTCGCTTACGCCGGCCATCGCCGCGGTGCAGCGCGCGCCTTCTACCTGGGACAAGATGAAACGTCTACTTCACCGCTAACCGCAATCGCGACGCCGCTAAGATCACCAACCCAAAAGCCGCCGCGATTGCCGTATCTCTCGCCTCGCGCCAGGTGCTGTTTGACAGTAGCCAGCAGGCCAGCAGAATGGCCGCGGCCGCAACCGCCGTACCACCCTTCACGTGAAACCGGGCCACACGCACTCCGGCTTTGCGGCGCAGCATCGGAAGCGCGGCGCAGGTTGTTATGTAGATGGTGAGCCTCGCCAGGGTGCTGATGGTCAGCGCATAGATGAACGTGCCGGAAAGCGCCAGCGCCAGCATCATAGCGCCAGTGAACAGAATGGAATAATGCGGCGTGTGAAAGCGCGGGTGCGTCTTGCCCAGAACGCGCGGCATCTCCCCGCGTTCGCCCATGGCAAACGGAATGCGCGAGGCCGCCAGCAGCGTGATGTGCAGGTTTGCGGCAATCGAAATCACAATGCCCGCGGAAATAATCGAGGCTCCGGCGCGGCCCATAAAACGGCTGGCGGCATCAGCCAGAGGGCGCTGTGAGGATGCCAGTCCGGGGAGCGTTCCGATGCACACAATCTGGATCAACAGATACACGGCGGCGATCAAACCAATCCCCGTCAAAAGCGCCATCGGGATATCCCGCCGCGGATCGCGAATCTCTCCGCTGGGAATCACCGCGATCTCAAAGCCGGTGAACGCATAGACCAGCAGCAGCACGGAGGTGGAGAACGGCGCATAGGCCGGCGCGGCGGCGAACGTGAAACTGTCCCAGTTGGTGAACCACAACCCGGCTGCAATAAAAAGCGCGATGGGGATCAGCTTGCCTGCGGTGAACAGATTGTTCACCTGGGTAGCGTTGCGAATGCCTATGATGTTGATGCCGATCAACGCGGCCGCTACCACGCAGAGGAACACATTCCGGCCCGTGCCCGTGGCAATCACCGGCCAGAAATAAGCAGCGTAGCCCACCAGCAGATTGGAGTTCGCCGCGAAGGCACTCACGCGCGCCAGCCACATCAGCCAGCCGGTCTCAAAGCCGACCACCGGACCGAACGCTTCGCGTGCATATAAATACGGTCCGCCCGTTTCATTGAACCGGCTTCCTACTTCGGCAAAGCAGATCACGATCAACGATGCGAAAACGCCGCAGACCAGAAACGCCAGCAGGCTGAAATCGCCAATCAGGCCGAACACTCTGGCGGGCAATCCGAAGATGCCGGCGCCGATGACGGAATTGATGGTGACCGCAACCAGATCCAACCTACCGATGGATCTGACCAAGCCGGTCTGTACGGTCTTCGCCATTGAGGCTCTGATCGTAGCAGACGAGCCTGTTTGGCGAGCACGGAGGGCGATCCCTGCTTCCCGACAATCACCGCGAGGAAGCGCACCGGATTGGTTGCACTGGCATTCTTGGCGAGCACGTGAACGTGCCCGGCCGGTTCAAAGAACACCTCTTTTTTTTGTGGGTGGCCGCGACGGCGGCGTTGCGCTTCTACAATGGGCGCTGGAAGAAGCTGCATGGATTGTGGAAGACGATTACGACAGTGAGTATCGATACAGCGGGCGGCCGGTGGCGGCGTTGCAG